>NZ_JAJSOS010000009.1:0-236312 GCF_021283185.1 Buttiauxella cochleicola | reverse complement strand
ATCTGAGATATCAATCCTGCGAGTGCCCACACAGATTGTCTGATAAATTGTTAAAGAGCAGTGAGTTGCGCGCTTTCGCTTGCTAACTCGAGGTGGCGTATATTACGCTTTCCTCTTTCAGAGTCAAGCGTTTATTTTCGCTTTTCGTCTGGCTGACGGGCCGGTTTGTAAGCCGTTGTGCCGTGTCAGTGGAGGCGCAGTATAGGGATTTTCTGGAAGCTGACAACCCCTATTTTCAAAATAATTACTGACCGCACATTTTTTAGGCGTTAAGCTTATTTTTAGCGCGCTTTTATCGCTTTTGGCAGGTCTGCGAGGCTATTAATGACAAAATCAGCTGCAGCTTCGCTTTGCTCAGTGACTGGCTTACCAGTACGAACCAGTACTTTTGTCCCTACTTGTGCAGCTGACGCTGCCTGCATGTCTTCCAATTTGTCGCCAACCATATATGAAGAAGCCATATCTATATGAAGGAACTCTTGAGCAGAGAGCAACATGCCCGGTTGCGGTTTACGGCAATCACAGGTTTGGCGAAACTCTTCTATTATTGCATCTGGGTGATGCGGGCAATAATAGATACCATCCAGGTCAATACCGCGGTCTGCTAAAGACCAGTCCATCCACTCTGTCAGATTTTCAAAATCATCTTCCGTAAACATGCCACGGGCGATACCTGATTGGTTGGTGACAAGAACCAATGCATAGCCCATTGCTTTTAACTCACGCATTGCGTCAATCACACCATCAATGAACTCGAACTGATCAACTTCATGGACATAGCCATGATCAACATTAATGGTGCCATCACGATCGAGAAAAATAGCGGGAACAGACTGTGCCACTTGGAAACTCCTGAAACTGGGATTATTAGCCGTAGTATCGCATGATTTCTTATCCGGGCGAGAACAGACAATCATTCGCGGATTGATTTAGACGTCTGGATGCCTTAACATCCATATCGATAGCGGTCATCGCCCGTTATCGGCAGCAGAAAATGCCACGGCTTACACTCATACGATAATAAATAACCTAATGATTAAACTTTCGAATATCACCAAAGTGTTCCAGCAAGGGAATCGCAGCATACAGGCGTTGAATAACGTCAGCCTGCATGTTCCTGCTGGGCAAATTTATGGCGTGATCGGCGCATCAGGTGCAGGGAAAAGCACACTCATCCGCTGTGTAAACCTGCTTGAGCGCCCAACGCAAGGTTCAGTACTGGTCGATGGTCAGGAGCTGACAACACTTTCTGAAGGGCAGCTCACCAAAGCGCGCCGTCAGATTGGCATGATTTTCCAGCACTTTAATTTACTCTCTTCCCGTACCGTCTATGGCAACATTGCATTGCCATTAGAGTTGGACAATACGCCGCGCGAAGAAATCAAACGTCGCGTATCTGAATTACTTGATTTGGTCGGCCTGAGTGAAAAACATGATGCATACCCTGCCAATCTTTCTGGCGGGCAAAAACAGCGTGTCGCTATTGCTCGTGCACTGGCCAGCAATCCTAAAGTGTTGTTGTGTGATGAGGCCACCAGCGCACTCGACCCAGCAACAACGCGTTCGATTCTCGAACTACTGAAAGATATTAATCGCCGCCTTGGTCTGACTATTCTATTAATTACCCATGAAATGGATGTTGTTAAACGCATCTGTGACTGCGTTGCGGTCATTAGCGACGGTGAGTTAATAGAACAAGATACCGTAAGCGAAGTGTTCTCTCATCCAAAGACACCGCTGGCACAACAGTTTATTCAATCCACTTTGCATCTGGATATTCCGGAAGATTACGCACAGCGTTTGAGCGCCGATAAAAGCAAAACAACAGTTCCTTTACTGCGCCTGGAATTTACCGGCCAGTCTGTTGATGCTCCGCTACTTTCCGAAACCGCCCGCCGCTTTAATGTGAACAGCAATATTATCAGCGCGCAGATGGATTACGCCGGCGGCGTGAAGTTCGGCATTATGCTGTGTGAATTGCATGGTGAACATCAGGATATGGACGCTGCTATCACATACCTGCAGCAGCAACATGTAAAAGTAGAGGTGCTGGGTTATGTCTGAGCCAATGATGTGGTTACTGTTAAAAGGCGTGTATGAAACGCTGGCGATGACTTTTGTGTCTGGCTTCTTTGGCTTCGTTCTTGGTTTGCCTGTCGGTGTGCTTCTTTATATTACACGTCCGGGGCAAATCAGCGCGAACGCTAAGCTTTATAACAGCCTTTCGGCGTTAGTGAATATCTTCCGTTCTATCCCGTTCATTATATTGCTGGTATGGATGATTCCATTTACCCGAATGATTGTAGGAACGTCGATTGGCCTGCAAGCGGCTATTGTGCCGTTAACCGTAGGCGCAGCACCGTTTATCGCTCGTATGGTAGAAAACGCCCTATTGGAAATCCCTTCGGGCCTGATTGAAGCTTCGCGTGCAATGGGCGCAACACCAATGCAGATTATTCGCAAAGTTCTGCTACCAGAAGCACTACCGGGTCTGGTGAATGCTGCAACCATCACGCTGATTACACTGGTTGGCTATTCTGCTATGGGTGGTGCTGTTGGTGCCGGAGGCTTAGGTCAGATTGGTTATCAGTACGGTTATATCGGTTATAACGCTACCGTGATGAATACGGTATTAGTGTTATTGGTGGTATTAGTGTATTTAATTCAATTCTCAGGCGATCGTATCGTCCGGGCAGTGACTCACAAATAATACGTTCAACACAACATCGTTTTTACACATAGTAAGGAAGGGATATGTCTTTTAAATTTAAAACCTTTGCGGCAGTTGGTGCTCTGATTGGTTCTCTGGCACTTGTGGGTTGCGGTCAGGACGAGAAAGATCCAAACCATATTAAAGTTGGCGTCATCGTTGGTGCTGAACAGCAGGTTGCTGAAGTTGCGCAGAAAGTCGCAAAAGAGAAATACGGCTTGGATGTTGAGCTGGTTACCTTTAACGATTACGTTCTGCCAAACGAAGCTCTGAGCAAAGGCGATATTGATGCTAACGCCTTCCAGCACAAACCATACCTGGATCAGCAGATTAAAGACCGTGGCTACAAACTGGTTTCTGTTGGTAACACATTCGTCTACCCAATTGCAGGCTACTCCAAAAAAATCAAATCATTGGATGAGCTGCAGACTGGCGCACAGATTGCTCTGCCAAACGACCCAACGAACCTTGGCCGTTCCCTGTTGCTGCTGCAGAAACAAGGTCTGATCAAACTGAAAGATGGTGTTGGCCTGCTGCCAACAGTTCTGGATGTGACTGAGAATCCTAAAAACCTGAAGCTGGTTGAGTTGGAAGCGCCACAACTGCCACGTTCTTTGGATGATGCTCAGATTGCTCTGGCTATCATCAACACCACTTACGCAAGCCAGATTGGCCTGACTCCAGCGAAAGACGGTATCTTCGTTGAAGATAAAGACTCTCCATATGTGAACATGATCGTTTCCCGTGAAGACAACAAAGATGCTGAAAACGTGAAGAAATTTGTTCAGGCTTACCAGTCTGACGAAGTTTACGAAGCAGCAAACAAAGTCTTCAACGGCGGCGCAGTAAAAGGCTGGTAAGTTTCCATTCTTCTATTTTTGCGTAAATAATCTAAGACGGGCTTATGCCCGTCTTGTTATTTGTACGAGAGCTTGGTTCAATAATCGCGTTTTATCATTCATTGAGGAAAAATTATGCGTGCTTTACCGATCTGTTTATTAGCAGTCATGCTGAGCGGCTGTACGATGCTAAGCAGATCCCCTGTTGAACCTGTTAAAAGCACTGCAACGGCGCCGACGCCAGAACCTGCTAAGCCTAAAGCTCCACGTCCAGCACCAGTAAGAATCTATACCAATGCTGAAGAGTTAGTCGGTAAACCTTTCCGCGACCTCGGTGAAGTCAGCGGTGATTCATGCCAGGTTAGCAATCAGGATTCGCCACCGAATATCCCAACAGCTCGCAAACGCTTACAAGTAAACGCCTCAAAAATGAAAGCAAATGCGGTCTTACTACATAGCTGTGATGTCACCAGCGGTACGCCAGGGTGTTACCGTCAGGCTGTTTGCGTTGGTTCGGCGTTAAACGTTTCTGCAAAATGACTGCATTTAGTTTCGAGCAAATTGGCGTTATCCGCTCTCCTTATAAAGAGAAGTTTGCCGTCCCCCGCCAACCAGGTTTAGTCACTGATGGCGGGGGCGAATTGCATTTACAACCTCCCTACAATGTGGCGGATGCCGTTCGTGGCCTCGAAGGTTTTAGTCATTTATGGCTGCTATTTGTCTTTCACCAAACGATGGAAGGTGGCTGGCGGCCTACAGTTCGTCCACCGCGCCTGGGCGGGAATGCGCGTATGGGGGTTTTTGCCACGCGTTCAACCTTCCGGCCAAACCCTATCGGCATGTCGCTGGTTGAACTGAAAGGTATTCGTTGCCAGAAAGATCAGGTTATTTTGCAGCTAGGCAGTCTGGATTTAGTCGATGGCACCCCCATCGTTGATATCAAACCTTACCTGCCGTTTGCGGAAGCCGTGCCAGAAGCCATAGCGGGTTATGCGCAAAACGCCCCCGCAGCCGATATGCCGGTATATTTTACAGCTGATGTGCAGCAGCAATTACCGGTGTTGGATAAACGTTATCCTTATATTGAGCGTTTCATCCGCCAGGTGCTCGCACAAGACCCTCGTCCGGCCTATCGTAAAACGGAAGATGCGGGTAAAACCTACGCCGTTTTATTGCTGGATTTCAATGTTCGCTGGCGTGTGACAGACGACGGTTCAGAAGTGTTTGCAATTGAGACCCGTTAATTTATCGCCCTTCTCTTTTGACATCCCTGCCACACTGGTAAACTAAAACACTTATTTTGCATCAGGCTACTCAGGTAGCCAGTTATCTGCCGTTCAAATGGAACCGTAACAACATGCGTACTAGCCAATATCTGCTCTCCACACTGAAGGAGACACCAGCCGACGCTGAGGTCATCAGCCACCAACTGATGCTGCGTGCCGGGATGATCCGCAAACTCGCTTCTGGTTTGTATACCTGGTTGCCGACCGGTCTGCGCGTCCTGAAAAAAGTCGAAAACATCGTGCGTGAAGAGATGAACAACGCCGGTGCCATCGAGATGTGCATGCCCGTGGTTCAGCCCGCAGATTTGTGGCAGGAGAGCGGTCGTTGGGAACAGTATGGCCCAGAGTTGCTGCGTTTTGTTGATCGCGGCGATCGCCCATTTGTTCTCGGCCCAACACACGAAGAAGTCATCACTGACCTGATTCGTAACGAACTGAGTTCTTACAAACAACTGCCACTGAACTTCTTCCAGATCCAGACGAAGTTCCGTGACGAAGTCCGCCCACGTTTCGGCGTCATGCGTTCCCGTGAATTCCTGATGAAAGATGCTTACTCTTTCCATACCTCTCAGGAATCCCTGCAGGAAACTTATGATGCAATGTATCAAGCCTACAGCAAAATCTTCACCCGTATGGGTCTGGATTTCCGCGCGGTAGAAGCGGATACCGGTTCAATCGGTGGCAGCGCATCTCACGAATTCCAGGTGCTGGCTCAGTGTGGTGAAGATGATGTTATCTTCTCAACCGAATCTGATTTTGCAGCGAACATCGAATTTGCTGAAGCAGTCGCTCCGGCTGGCGGTCGTGCGGCACCAACCGTTGAAATGACGCAGATCGACACCCCGAATGCGAAAACCATCGCTGAGTTGGTTGAACAGTTCAACCTGCCGGTAGAAAAAACCGTTAAGACTTTGATGGTTAAAGCTACCGAAGGCAGCGCTTACCCGCTGGTCGCTCTGCTGGTTCGAGGCGATCATGAACTGAATGAAGTTAAAGCAGAAAAACTGCCACAAGTTGCTAGCCCGCTGACTTTCGCGACCGAAGAAGAAATTCGTGCCGTCGCTAAAGCAGGTCCTGGCTCACTTGGCCCAATCAATCTACCAATCCCTGTTGTGATTGACCGTACCGTTGCTGTAATGAGCGATTTCGCGGCAGGCGCAAACATCGACGGTAAACACTTCGTTGGTATTAACTGGGAACGTGATGTTGCGCTGCCAGAAGTTGCTGATATCCGTAACGTTGTTGAAGGTGATCCAAGCCCGGACGGTAAAGGTACCCTGCTGATTAAGCGCGGTATCGAAGTGGGCCATATCTTCCAGCTTGGCACTAAGTATTCAGAAGCGATGAAAGCTTCAGTTCAGGGTGAAGATGGCCGTAACCAGACGCTAACCATGGGTTGCTACGGTATCGGTGTGACTCGCGTAGTTGCTGCTGCAATCGAACAGAACAATGACGAGCGTGGCATTGTGTGGCCAGATGCAATCGCACCATTCCAGGTTGCGATTCTGCCAATGAACATGCACAAATCTTTCCGCGTGAAAGAACTGGCTGAAGAGCTGTACTCAACTCTGCGTGCCAAAGGCATCGACGTATTAATGGATGACCGTAAAGAGCGTCCAGGCGTGATGTTTGCCGATATGGAACTGATTGGTATTCCTCATACTGTCGTTATCGGCGATCGCAACCTTGATAGCGAAGAAGTTGAATACAAAAACCGCCGTGAAGGTGAGAAGCAGATGATCAAAACCGGCGAAATCATTGATTTCTTGCTGGCACAGATTCAACGCTAAGACTGGCGTATAAAGTAAAAAGCCCCGCTAAGTGATTAGCGGGGCTTTTTTATATCCACTTGTTTATCAATCGTGGCAGCTTTTCTTAGGCTCAAATTTGGCTGCTCGGTCTGCAACGACTGTTTTCTTCAACTCGCCGCTATCTGGTGATGCCTGCAATGTAAAGTGAGCATCAACCACCAGCAATACCGGCTGATAATCCTCACCCCGCGCTGCCGCATATCCACGTTCCAGCTCTGCGTTACTGGCCACAGAGAATGTTTTCCCTGTAGAGCAATCCTGGAAAATCGCCGCATCAGCCATGTACTTATACATGCCTTTCATGGTCATCGGCGTTGCAGGTAACGCTTCTTTACTTGGCGTCAGAGTGTAAGTGAGCTGAGACTCAATCGAGTTACCTGCCCTATCCAACATCTCCAGGTTATCGCCTTTCGGGCGGAAATAGAGTTTTTCGCCGTCGCGTTCAGTGAGAACCAATTTATCCGCGGTACGTGCCCAACTTCCGTAAGAGGCAAAGACTGAAGGTTCTTTCACGCCCTGATAACGTTGATTCATCACCCAGGTACCGTCTTTTTCCAAAAACAGCGACGTTTCAATCCCTGAACAATCCGCGCAAGGTAAAACCCCTTTGTAACTTTGCTGCATTGGCTGTAGCTCTGCGGCTTGAGCAGGCTGTAACGTTTGAACTTCAGCCCGGTTATTACAGCCAAAAAGTGCAAACAAGCTACACACAGCGATAGCTGACAATAGAATCTTTTTCACCATCTCTTCCTTCTTCTGGTCAATATCTTTGCCGTTCGTCATTCAGGGCGACGGACTTTCCCGCGTAATGATTTCGTCGTTGATTTCTGTGATTTAGATGCGAGACGGCGCTCTTTCGATGCACGCGTAGGTCGTGTGGCTCGTCGGTTTTTTTGCTCAACAGTTAACTCTTGAATCAATGAAATCAGCCTTGCTACTGCAGCTTCACGATTCATTTCCTGACTACGGTACTCCTGCGCCTTTATCACCACCACGCCATCGGGCGTAATAAGATGGTGGCTGGCCGCCAGCAAACGTTCTTTATAATACTCTGGCAGGCTGGAGGCCCGGATGTCAAAACGCAAATGAATCGCCGTTGAGGTTTTGTTCACATGCTGGCCGCCCGCTCCCTGCGCGCGGATAGCCGTAATAGTGACCTCACTGTCCGGTATTGCTATCGTTCGTGACACTTCGATCATTAATGATGCTGCCAGGCCGTAAAGTGAATTTCGAGATTATTCTCAGCATCAGATAACCAGATTGCACCGTCCTGAATGGTGGCCTGTAAGTTCATCGAACGTGTACCAAATTCGCACAGCTTCGCCAGTTGCTCATCATCCAGATACCAGATAGACAAGTTTTGGTATTGCTTGAGTTTGTTCTGATGCTGCTGCCACCAGACTTCAGCGGCACGACTGTTATAAGTAAACAGTGCCACTTCACCAGACTGGCTACAGGCTTTTTTCAGGCGTTTTTCATCTGGCAGACCTAGTTCAATCCATAGGTCGATACCCATATGGTCGTTACGCTGCCAGATTTCTGGTTCTTCTTCTGCGCTTAAACCCCGGCTGAATTGCAGACGCTCGTTAGCGTATTTAATCCACGCCAGCAGACGCAGCATCATACGTTCTTGCGTTTCCGAAGGATGGCGCGCAAGCGTCAGATTGCTATCCAGGAATTGATTGCGATCGAGATCGGCAACATTCACCATCGCTTTATAGATTGTTGCTTTTAACGCCATCACACTTCTCCGAACTCAATTAGGCGCTCATTGTAACCAAAACCTCGCTAAAACGCTGTTATGTATTCACTCAAGTAGAGGGGTGCGCTGCTGATATCGGTTTCATGCCTGTGGTATAGTCACCTTGCTAAACAGAGTTTATCTTCGTAGGCTTAACTGGCATCACACGATTAAGTCTGAGGTCGGGACTCTGAAAGGAGGGCGTGTGGAAAAGTATTGTGAATTAGTACGAAAGCGCTATGCGGAAATAGCCAGCGGAGATTTGGGTTACATTCCCGATGCACTGGGCTGCGTCTTGAAGGTGCTGAACGAAGTGGCTTCCAACGAAGCACAACCAGAATCTATTAGGGAACAGGCGGCGTATGCGGCCGCGAACTTACTGGTGAGCGACTATGTCAATGAATGATGCCTATCAACCCATCAATTGTGATGATTATGACAATCTCGAGCTCGCCTGCCAGCAGAACTTAATACTGACGCTGGAGTTGAAGAGCGGAGAAGTTTTCAAGGCGAAAGCCAGTGATCTGGTGTCTCGTAAAAACATCGAATACTTGATTCTCGATGATGCCGGTACCATTCGCGAAGTTCGTCTCGATAAAATTGCCAGCTTCAGCCATCCTGAAATTGGTACTGTCGTAGTTAGCGAATCCTGATACGCAAAGTATCCGCATGCGTGGGCAGCCTTGGGGCTGCCCTTTTTTATGGCTTCATTGAAGCGTAATAAGCAGCCAAATTGCTGATATCCTCGTCGGAAAGGCCACTTACATAAGCCTTCATCACTTCAGCTTGCCCACCACTACGCTCGCCCTTTTTATATGCCTTCAACGAGTGTTCAAGATACGCCTCGTTTTGCCCGGCAAGATTCGGGTACATCGGCACGGAAACTTTCCCCGTAGCCCCGTGGCACGCCACGCACATCATGGCTTTTTGCTCACCTGCAGCGGCATCACCTTTTGCCAGTACCGGTTGAGCACACAATAATATGCCCGCTAAAATAATGATTCTCTTCATGATTTATTCTCCTTTTGCCAGTCGACATGCCAGCATAATTCTTCCGTCGCCTTTCCATCCTGGGTAACAAAAACCCCAAGAGCGGCAATCAATTTTTCGCCGTAATATAACAGCGGCGTTCTTTCGCGCTGCCATGGCGCAATACCTGACTCTTGCCAGATCTTTTTCAAACTACGGCCACGTTCGCGCCCAACGATATGGAACTGTCCGGAAGCCTTAAAACGTACGGTAACGGGCTCGTCAACACCAGGTATGCGAACCTCCTGCCCAATAGATGCCAATTGAAGAGTGCCTAAGCCACCGGGCAATGTTAATGGCGCAAAAGGTGCAGACCAGGAAACGATCTCATCACCCAATCCGTTCATCAACGGCAACCAGTACAATGCCCCCTGATATCGGCGAACTTCAAAGCTGCCAAATTTCAAACGGGGGTTGGCATCTTCACGACTTGTTGCAACTTCATTCCACAGGCGTGCCAGCGCTGCTCGCGAAGGCATAGCTGCTTTCTGACGGCCAAACCAGCGGCGTAGCAACGCCGAACGCCGGATATCACTGAGCGGCTTTAGAGGCTCAATGAGTAATGAGCCATCGTCCTGAATCAGCGCCTCAAGTTGTTCGGCAAGCAACTCATCAAGTAATTGTTCTTGCTCTCCACATAACTCAGCGCTGCGGGCAACGCTTTGTGGGAAATGGGGCCAACGCTGTTGGATTTCAGGAATGACCCGCAACCTTAAGAAATTCCGATCGTAGCTATCATCCTGGTTACTTTCGTCTTCTATCCACGTTAATTGATGTTCATTAGCCCACGCTTCCAGAACTTTGCGCGTCTGCCCCAGCAATGGCCGGATTAATTCTGTCTCACCAAACGGCAAACGTTCAGGCATTGCGGCCAGCCCCGCAGGGCCACTTCCCCGCTTCAGGGCAAGTAGAAATGTTTCACACTGGTCATCAAGGTGCTGCGCCGTCAGCAAAACTTCGTCTGGTCGTATTGTTTCAGCCAGCGCCTGATAACGTGCTGCTCGCGCATGGGCTTCAATCCCTAATCCATCGTCTGCCAACTGCACTCGTTTTACTTCAAACGGTACGTTCCATTGTTCGCAAACTTGCTGGCAATGTTCGGCCCAATTATCGGCATAGGGGCTTAAACCGTGATGAATATGCATCGCACGAATTTGGAAGTTAGCACCATGAAGATCGCGAAGCGTGACCAGTTGATGAAGCAAAACCGTGGAATCCAGCCCACCACTAAACGCCACCAGCAAATGTGTGTGCGGTTGCAGTAATTTGTTGAGAAAACGAAGTGGCATAGTCAGTAATTAAAATAAGGATTTGCCCGGAACGTTACCGGGCAACAAGAAGTGAGGCAAGCGTTACTGCTGGTAAAGTTCTAACGGCAGCCCATCAGGGTCATTAAAGAAGGTAAAACGCTTATCGGTGAAAGGATCGATACGAACCGGCTCACACTTCACGCCGTGCTTTTCGAGGTGAACAATCGCGTTGTCGATATCATCCACGCTAAAAGCCAGATGGCGCAGCCCGCAGGCTTCCGGTCGGCTTGGTCTGGCGGGGGGGGAAGGAAACGAGAACAGCTCAATGACATATTGCCCGTTCAACGCCAAATCTCCTTTCCATGAATCCCGTTCCTCCCGGTACGCCTCAGCCTGTAGCGTGAAACCGAGAATATCGCAGTAAAAATGTTTACTGATCTGATAATCCGACGCGATGATCGCGATGTGGTGAACCTGCTTTAAACCCAGCATAAATGCTCCTTTATCTTTTTTGCACGGCAGTTACACCGATTTTAAAACTCGTACTCGATAGATGCCGTCTTCGCCCAGTTTGGCACCGTGGATATCCGTTTCAAACCCTGGATAATGCTCGCCCACGGAACAGAGCATCAGCAAGAAATCGAGCACTGCGCGGCTTTCATTGGTGATCATCTCACCCGGCATCACCACCGGCACGCCCGGTGGATACGGCAGGATCATGTTTGCTGAAACACGGTTTAGCAGTTGTTCTATTTCGACCGTTTCAACGTTGCCTTTCACCTGCTGCTGATAAGCCTGATGCGGCGTCATTTTCATTTCTGGCAGCACATCAAAAGCACGCAGCATCAGGTCAGAAAGATTGTGCTGCTTAATCAGTTTGTGAATGCCCTGCGCCAAATCCTGAATGCGCATATTGCGGTAAAAATCAGGGTCTTCGGCATACAAATCTGGCAGCATGTTTTTCACCCGCAGATTAAGATCGTAAGAGCGTTTAAACTCCGTCAAACCGCGCAGCAAGCTCAATGCTTTGGTTTTGTCGATACCAATACTGAACAGGAACAGTAAATTATACGGCCCAGTTTTTTCGACGACTACGCCGCGCTCATCGAGGAATTTCGCCACCAGCGCCGCCGGAATCCCCTCTTCTGCCATGCTACCCAGCTCATCCATTCCCGGCGTCAGAATGGTGACTTTTATCGGGTCGAGATACATATGGTCGGCATCAGCATCTTTGAAACCGTGCCAGTCTTCTTCACCTGGCGAGATCGGCCAGCAGGCGGCTTCGTCGATATATTCCGGCTGCCAGATATCGAAGAACCAATCCTCCGATTCTTCACGCAGGCGCTGAACTTCACGGCGAAAATGCAGCGCACGCTCAACGGAACGATTGATCAAACGCTTGCCCGGATTGCCACGTAGCATGGCCGCCGCTGTTTCAATCGACGCCACTATCGGATAGCTCGGCGAAGTGGTGGTGTGCATCATGTAGGCTTCGTTAAACGTCTCTTCGTCGTAATCCCCTTTGATATGGATTAGCGAAGCCTGCGACAGCGCCGCCAGAAGTTTGTGCGTGGACTGGGTTTCGTAGATGATTTTCCCCGGCACACGGTCGCCGCTCATGCCGCTCTTCCCCTGATAAATCGGGTGGAAGTTGGTGTACGGCACCCAGGCTGAATCAAAATGAATCGAAGGCACGTCCAGCGTTTGCTTAATAAATTCGGTGTTGTAGAGCAAACCGTCGTAGGTCGAATTGGTGATCACCGCATGCACCGGCCATTGCGCATCTTTTGTCGCGGCAACTTTTGCCTCGATGCTTTCACGCATAAATTCACGTTTAGGAATGCCACCCAAGATCCCTAATGCGTTACGTGTCGGCTTAAGCCAGAGAGGAACCAAATCCGTCATCATCAGCAAATGAGTCAACGATTTGTGGCAGTTGCGGTCGATAAGCACCGTGCTGCCGGAAGGTGCGGCATACATGCCGACGATTTTGTTCGACGTTGATGTGCCGTTGGTCACCATATAACTCTGTTCGGCACCGAAAGTGCGGGCAATATATTCCTCGGCTTCCAGATGCGGGCCGGTGTGGTCAAGCAACGACCCCAACTCCGTCACCGAAATAGAGACATCAGCCTTAAGCGTGTTTGCGCCAAAGAAATCGTAGAACAGGCAGCCGACCGGGCTTTTCTGGTACGCCGTTCCCGCCATATGGCCCGGCGTGCAAAAGGTATATTTCCCTTCGTTGACATAATTGAACAGCGCCTTAGTCAGCGGCGGCGTGATGTTATCCAGATATTCATTGGTGTACTGACGGATGCGCAGGGCGATATCGTCGGCGGCACTGAGTGCGTATTCAAAGAACCACAGCGCCATGCGCATTTCGTTGACGCTGACATCCAGCGAAGAGTGCGTATTGATAAACGCATATAGCGGCAGATACTCATTCAGCTCATTTATTTCGCTGCATAAATCCAGGCTGTACTCGTCCCAGTCAAAAATGACGCCACAAATACGCGGATTATGTTCGATGAGTTTGAGCAGGTCGGTGCTGTTGGTTGGGTAAATCAGGCGAAAACCTTGTGCTTCCAGAGCCTGATGCAGTTCTTTAATTGGCTCGTCTTTATAGAAAACGCCGTGCGGCCCCATGATTGCAATAATGTTCAACGCTCACCTCCTGGCAAAAAACCTTCAGGTAATCATAGTTTATTGAAAAGGGATGCAGAACAAGCGCAGAAGGGTAAGGTTTCTTAAAGTGTGGAATTGAGATAATAAAAAAGGCCAGAATTTCTTCTGACCTTCTTCTTCAATATACCCGTTAGCATTCGAGTTGCAGGTAGGCGGCCAGGGAGCTTATCCCGATGAGCTTACTAAAGTAAGTGATTCGGGTAAGTGAGTGCAGCCAACGCCCCTGCAGCTTGAAGGATGATGGGTATATCACGCGTAGCCGTAACTCATCAGACGATGATACCGACGAGCCAGCAGCTCTTCGGTATTCAGCACGTCCAGATCGGCTAAATCTGCCAGCAGTTGCGCTTTCAGAGAAGCGGCCATTGCTTCCACGTTACGGTGTGCACCGCCCAGTGGTTCAGGAATGACAGAATCAATCAGTTTCAACTCTTTCAGACGTGGGGCAATAATGCCCATGGCTTCTGCGGCGATTGGCGCTTTGTCAGCGCTTTTCCACAGAATAGACGCGCAGCCTTCCGGGGAGATAACGGAATAGGTGCTGTATTGCAGCATATTCACTTTATCGCCCACGCCGATTGCCAGCGCACCACCGGAGCCACCTTCACCAATCACGGTACAGATGACCGGCACTTTCAGGCCAGACATTTCACGCAGGTTACGCGCGATAGCTTCTGACTGACCGCGCTCTTCCGCGCCCACGCCAGGATAGGCGCCTGGGGTGTCGATGAAGGTAATGATTGGCATCTTGAAACGCTCAGCCATTTCCATCAAACGCAGTGCTTTACGGTAGCCTTCTGGAGCTGGCATACCGAAGTTGCGGCGAATCTTCTCTTTGGTTTCACGGCCTTTCTGATGGCCAATAACCATCACCGGACGACCATCAAGACGCGCAATCCCGCCAACAATAGCTTTATCGTCAGCATACGCACGGTCACCCGCAAGTTCATCGAACTCATCAAAAGCGAGACGCAGGTAATCAAGCGTATACGGGCGCTGCGGGTGACGCGCCAGTTGAGCAATCTGCCATGCTCCTAAATCGGCGAAGATCTTACGTGTGAGTTCTACGCTTTTTTCACGCAGACGCTGCACTTCTTCGTCCAGATTAATATCTAACTTTTCATCCTGACGGCTAACTGCAGTCAGGGAATCAATTTTCGCTTCCAGCTCTGCAATCGGCTGTTCAAAATCGAGGAAATTCAGACTCATAATATTCCTGTATTAGTCAAACTCCAGTTCCACCTGCTCCGAGCCTATCAGCGAGCGAAGCTCATTGAGCAAACGATCGCTTGGGGAAACACGCCATGCCGCGCCGAAGCGCAAACGTGCTCGTGCATCCGCTCTCTGATAGTAGAGATGTACTGGAATGGTCCCCGAACGATGGGGTTCCAGAGACTGACGGAGACGGTTCAAAAGCTGGTCATCAATTTGCCTGTCCGTCAGCGAGATAGCAAGCCCACGCGCATACTTTTCGCGGGCCTCGTCTATGTCCATAACTTCGCGAGCAGTCATTTTAAGGCCACCGCTGAAGTCATCAAAGCTGACCTGTCCACTGACGATCAGGATACGGTCTTTTTCCAACAGATGCTGGTACTTTTCTAACGCATCTGTGAATAGCATCACTTCCAGGCGACCAGAACGGTCATCCAGAGTGCAGATGCCAATGCGATTGCCACGCTTGGTAACCATCACCCGCGAAGCAATCACCAGACCCGCAGCTGTGGTCATTTTACCACGTTCTGTCGGGTGCATCTCTTTCAGGCGCATGCCACCGACATAGCGCTCAATTTCTTTCAGATACTGCGTGATGGGGTGTCCAGTCAGGTATAGACCTAACGTTTCACGTTCGCCATCCAGTACCACTTGTTCTGGCCACGGAGTCACGCTGGCGTAGGACTGCTCAACCTGCTCCGGCTCATCGGCCAGCACACCGAACATATCCACCTGGCCGATAGCTTCGGCTTTCGCGTGTTGATCGGCAGCTTTCAGCGCATCGGGCAGCGCATTCATTAATGCGGCGCGATGCGGTCCGAGGCGGTCAAATGCCCCGGACATCACTAATTTTTCAAGGATTCGTTTATTGAGTTTTTTAACGTCAGCTCGCGCACAGAGGTCGAATAACTCCCGGAAATAACCGCCTTTGTTACGCGCCTCAATTATCGCTTCAATCGGGCCTTCACCGACACCTTTAATCGCACCGATACCGTAAACAATTTCCCCGTCGTCATTAACGTGGAAATGGTACAGCCCGGAGTTGATATCCGGTGGCAGGATTTTCAGACCCATGCGCCAGCATTCGTCGACCAGGCCGACAATTTTCTCGGTGTTATCCATATCCGCGGTCATCACCGCGGCCATAAATTCTGCCGGATAGTGCGCTTTTAACCACAGCGTCTGGTAGGAAACTAATGCATAAGCAGCTGAGTGAGATTTGTTAAACCCGTAACCGGCAAATTTCTCTACCAGGTCGAAGATCTTAATCGCCAGCTCACCATCAATGCCACGAGACTTCGCGCCATCTTCAAAACCACCACGCTGCTTCGCCATCTCGACCGGGTTCTTTTTACCCATCGCACGACGCAGCATATCCGCACCGCCCAGCGAGTATCCCGCCAGCACCTGCGCAATCTGCATCACCTGTTCTTGATACAGGATAATACCGTAAGTCGGCTCCAGCACCGGTTTCAGGCTTTCATGCTGCCATTGAATATCAGGGTAAGAGATGGCTTCACGCCCGTGTTTACGGTCGATAAAGTTATCAACCATGCCTGATTGCAGCGGGCCAGGGCGGAACAGCGCTACCAATGCGATCATATCTTCGAAGCAGTCAGGCTGCAGACGCTTGATAAGATCTTTCATGCCGCGGGATTCTAGCTGGAACACCGCTGTGGTTTCCGAGCGTTGCAGCATGTCGAAGCTTTTCTTATCTTCGAGCGGGATAGCGGCGATATCAATCGGATCTAAACCTTGCTTCGCCCGACGCGGGTTGATCATCTTCAACGCCCAGTCGATGATGGTCAGCGTACGCAAGCCCAGGAAGTCGAACTTCACAAGGCCCGCATATTCCACATCGTTTTTATCGAACTGGGTGACCGGGTTTTGGCCCTGGTCATCGCAATAAAGCGGAGCAAAGTCAGTAATTTTGGTTGGCGCAATTACCACGCCACCGGCATGTTTACCGGCGTTACGCGTTACGCCTTCAAGTTTACGCGCCATGTCGATAAGCGCTTTAACTTCTTCGTCAGCGTCGTACATTTCAGGAAGCTGCGGTTCAACTTCAAACGCTTTAGCAAGCGTCATCCCCGGATCGGGCGGGATCAGCTTAGAAATACGATCGACAAAGCCGTACGGGTGCCCCAGTACACGGCCCACATCGCGGATAACCGCTTTTGCCGCCATCGTACCAAAGGTAATAATCTGTGATACCGCCTCGCGCCCGTACATTTCGGCGACGTGGTCAATAACCCAATCGCGTTTTTCCATGCAGAAGTCGATATCGAAGTCGGGCATCGACACACGTTCCGGGTTAAGGAAACGTTCGAACAGCAGGTCAAATTCCAGCGGATCAAGATCGGTAATCTTCAGAGCATAAGCAACCAGTGAACCCGCACCAGAACCACGGCCAGGGCCTACCGGCACGCCGTTGTCTTTGGACCACTGGATAAATTCCATCACGATCAGGAAGTAGCCTGGGAAGCCCATCTGGTTGATAACTTTAAGCTCAATATCCAGACGCTCGTCGTACGGCGGTCTTTTTGCCGCGCGCTCTTCAGGATCTTTGAACAAGAATTCCAGACGATCTTCGAGCCCTTCCTTAGACTTCATGACCAGGAAGTCTTCGGTCGACATATCACCAGTTGGGAACTGCGGTAGGAAGTACTCGCCCAGACGCACGGTAACGTTACAGCGTCTGGCGATTTCTACGCTGTTTTCCAGCGCTTCCGGGACGTCTGAAAAGAGCTCGCACATCTCCTCTTCGGTACGCAGATATTGCTGCGAAGAGTAATTACGTGGGCGTTTCGGGTCGTCAAGGGTAAAGCCATCGTGAATAGCAACGCGGATTTCATGTGCATCAAAATCTGTGGACTCAATGAATCTTACATCGTTGGTTGCTACGACTGGCAAACCACGTTCATCCGCCAGAGCGACGGCTGCGTGCAAATAGCTTTCTTCATCAGGACGACCAGTACGAATCAGTTCCAGATAGAAGCGATCGGCAAAATATTGCTGGTAGAATTCCAGGCACAAATCAAGCTGTGCTGTATTCCCACGCAACAAGTTTTTGCCAATATCCCCCATACGCCCACCAGAAAGAAGGATTAGCCCTTCGTTCAGTTCGCCAAGCCAGGCTCGGTCGATAATTGGGCCCGCAGCACCGTAACCACGCTGGTAAGCTTTAGAGATGAGCAACGTCAGGTTTTGATAACCGACATTGTTTGCGGCAAGCACGGTTAAATGGCTGAGTTCATCGCCCAGCAATTCATTCGCAACGTTAAAATCTGCACCAATGATCGGCTTAAGCCCTGCACCATGCGCAGCACCATAGAATTTCACCAGCCCGCAGAGGTTGGTAAAATCAGTGATAGCAATTGCTGGCATCCCCATCGCCGCGGCTTTCTTCACCAGCGGAGCTGTTTTTGCCAGGCCATCAACCATGGAGTAGTCGCTGTGCACCCTAAGGTGCACGAAACGTGGTTCAGCCATTTCTCATTCCGTTTAGATGTGTAACGTACGTCCGCAAATCAGGACGCCAGTCCGAGAGCGCGTTTGACCGGAGCAAAGCTACGACGATGATGTTCAGTCGCGCCATGCTCTGCCAGCTTTTCCAGATGGAAAGCTGTGGGGTAGCCCTTATGTTGGGCAAAACCGTATTGCGGGAAAGAGAGATCAAGCTCTGCCATTTCACGATCGCGCGTCACTTTGGCAATTATTGATGCCGCACTTATTTCAGCAACCCGACTGTCACCTTTCACCACCGCCAAAGAAGGCATTGGCAATGCAGGGCAGCGGTTACCATCAATCAATACATATTCAGGAACCACGCACAGGCCTGCGACAGCACGCTGCATCGCAAGCATAGTGGCATGCAAAATGTTTAACTGGTCGATCTCTTCTGGCTCAGCACGGCCAAGGCTCCATGACAGCGCCTTTTCGACGATTTCATCGTACAGCGCATTGCGGCGTTTTTCAGAGAGTTTCTTAGAATCAGCAAGGCCAATGATAGGCTTTGCAGGATCGAGAATAACCGCAGCAGTGACGACTGCGCCAACCAGCGGGCCTCGACCCACTTCATCAACACCTGCGACCAGATGTGTATGAGGGTAAATAAATTCAATCATTGAGCGAGCTCCAGCACGGCATTCGCCGCCTGTTCATCGGCGTTACAACGAATTTGCTGATGCAGTTCGCGGAAGGTGTCATGCATTTGGTGGCTCTGCGCCCCATCTTCAAGCAGCGGGCCAAGCGCCTTTGCAAGCGCATTGGGCTCGCACTCATCCTGCAATAATTCTTTAACCAGTTCACGGCCAGCCAGCAGATTTGGCAGTGAAACGTAATCCGTTTTGACCAGACGCTTTGCAAGCCAGAAAGTGAACGGTTTCATGCGATAACCAACCACCATTGGGCATTTTGCCAGCATGCACTCAAGGGCTGCGGTACCCGATGCCAGCAAGGCAGCGTCACTTGCGACCATCGCTTCACGCCCTTGCCCATTGAGCAGGTGCATCGTCAGGTCAGGTGCGACTTCTGCTTTGATACGCTCAAATTGTTCACGACGTTTTGCGTTAACCAGCGGAACGACAATTTCCAGCCCCGAGAAACGCTCACGCAGTAAAAGAGCTGTTTTCAGGAAATCCGCGCTGAGCATTTCAACTTCTGCACCACGACTCCCCGGTAATAGCGCCAGGCATTTAGCCTCTGGGGAAATTCCCAGAGTCGCGCGTGCGGCATTTTTATCAGGATCAAGCGGCATGGCATCAGCCATGGTATGACCGATAAACCGACAAGGGACATTAAATCTATCGTAAAACGCTTTTTCGAAAGGCAGAAAGGCGAGCACTAAATCCGTTGCTCTGCCAATTTTGAAAACGCGTTTTTGCCGCCATGCCCAAACGGAAGGGCTGACGTAATGAATGGTGCGAATACCCTGCTTCTTAAGATTGCCTTCGAGCGTGATGTTGAAATCAGGCGCATCGATGCCGACAAAAACATCTGGCTGCAATTCGGTGAAACGGCGCGTGAGATCGGCTCGGATATGTAATAAGCGACGCAGGCGACCGAGCACTTCAACAATGCCCATTACCGCTAGCTCTTCCATCTCATACCAGGCTTCGCAGCCTTCAGCCTGCATCAAAGGCCCTGCAACACCAATAAAGCGAGCATCAGGATGACGGGCTTTCAGAGCACGAATCAGACCTGCGCCAAGAATATCGCCGGAAGTTTCTCCGGCGACCAGGGCAATCGTAAGCGGACGACCAGGTTTCATTTAGCGAATCAGACCACGAGTTGAACGTTCAAAAAATTCAACAAATGCGTTCACTTCTGGATGTTGCTCGGCAATCGCAGCAATCTCAGGCTTCGCTTCTTCGAAGGTTTTCCCGCTGCGGTAGAGAATTTTATACGCGTTGCGAACAGCGTGTATCGCTTCTCTTGAGAAACCGCGGCGTTTCAGACCTTCGATATTTACGCCGAACGGCGTTGCGTGGTTGCCCTGCGCAATAACATACGGTGGAACATCTTGTGCCACACCAGAACACCCCCCCACCATCACGTGCGCACCGATAATGCAGAACTGATGCACAGCGGTCATACCACCAATGATTGCGAAATCATCAACGGAAACGTGACCAGCAAGAGTTGCGTTATTTGCGAGGATACAGCGGTTACCGACCGTACAGTCATGCGCTACGTGAGCGTTGACCATCAGCAGGTTATCGCTACCCACCTTCGTCAAACCACCGCCCTGCTCTGTTCCACGATGGATGGTGACGCTTTCGCGAATGCGGTTGCGATCGCCAATTTCCACACGGGTCGGTTCACCAGCATATTTAAGATCCTGGTTAACTTCACCAATGGAAGCGAACTGATAAATCTCGTTGTCACGGCCAATAGTCGTGTGACCATTTACCACAACATGAGATTTCAGAACGGTACCTTCACCGATTTCAACATGCGGACCAACAATACAAAACGGACCAATATGGACGTTAGCACCAATAACAGCACCGTCTTCCACAATGGCTGATGGATGAATAAAGGCGGATTTATCAATCACGTATTAACTCTCCCGGCTGCGGGCACACATCATAGTTGCTTCACAGACAATTTTACCGTCAACAGTTGCCACGCCTTTAAAGCGCGTCAGACCACGGCGGGTTTTCTCGAAAGTAACTTCCATGACCATCTGGTCACCAGGTACGACAGGACGTTTGAAACGTGCTTCATCGATACCAGCAAAGTAATAAAGCTCACCAGGTTCCAGTTTCCCTACGCTTTTGAACGCAAGAATACCGGTGGCTTGCGCCATCGCTTCAAGAATCAGCACGCCCGGGAAAATCGGTTTACCAGGGAAGTGGCCCTGGAAAAACGGCTCGTTTACTGTGACATTTTTTACTGCACGTAAAAAACGCCCTTCTTCAAAATCCAGCACGCGGTCTACCAGCAAGAACGGGTAACGGTGTGGCAGAAGTTCCAAAATCTCTTCGATGTGCAGAGTATGAGTGTCGGTAGTCAAGATACTCTTCCTGTCTAAATGTACCAAATGACAATAATAACACGGCCTGCGACTATCTCGAGATAGCTAGCAGGCCGCAAATCAGTAAGCACTAACGCGTCTTGGGCGGGTGACTTTTAGTCTTGTTGATTGATTTTTTTCTCAACGGATTTCAAGCGTTTGCTGATCTCGTCGATATTCATCACCAACGCGGCTGTTTTACGCCACACTTTGTTCGGCTGTAGTGGAATACCTGATGAGTAAACCCCCGGCTCTGTGATAGGGCGCATTACCATGCCCATTCCAGTCACGGTGACTTTATCGCAGATTTCCATATGGCCATTGATAACACTGGCACCACCAATCATGCAGTAACGGCCAATTTTCAGGCTGCCTGCCATGATCACACCGCCAGCAACAGCAGTATTGTCGCCAATCACAACGTTATGTGCAATCTGGCATTGATTATCAATGATAACACCATTGCCAATAATCGTGTCGTCTAGTGCGCCACGGTCAATCGTAGTACAGGCACCGATCTCGACACGATCGCCAATGATCACGCGGCCAAGTTGGGGGATCTTCACCCAGTTGCCACGATCGTTAGCGTAACCAAAACCATCTGAACCGATGACGGTACCGGACTGAACCAGGCACTGTTCACCAATCTGGATTTCATGGTAAATCGACACATTCGCCCACAGGCGTGTGCCAGCACCAATTTTGGTGTGTTTACCCACGAAACAGCCAGGGCCAATTACGACGTTATCGCCCAGCGCGACACCAGACTCGATAACCGCATTAGCGCCAATGGCTACGTTATTACCCAACGTCGCAGTTGCATCAATCACTGCACTTGGTGCGATGTTTTGAGCAGGTTGCGGCGTGGAATCAAGGATTTGCGCCATGCGAGCATATGTGAGGTAGGGATTCTTCACTACCAGCGCTGCGCTATGTGCGAAAGGGAGGTCGGCTTCAGTCATAACGACGGCAGAAGCCTGGCAAACAGCCAATTGCTCACGGTAACGTGGGTTAACCATAAACGTAATTTGGCCAGCCTGGGCCGTTTGCATAGATGCAACGCCGGTGATGACGAGATCGCCATCACCGTGCAAATCTGCATCCAACTGCTGGGCTAAATCAGCCAGTCGAATTGAAGACATTACTTATTTAACCTGTTTCAGAACATCTGAAGTGATGTCTTTAACACTGCTACCTGCATAAGCAACGGTGTTAGCATCCAGAACTACGTCGATGCCTTTGTCGTCAGCAACTTTCTTCACTGCGCTCTGAATACGAGTAACAAGTTTGCCACGCTCTTCGTTAGAACGACGTTGACGATCTTGTTCGAATGCCTGAGCTTTAGTCTGGAACTGCTGACGTTGAGCCATCAGATCTTTTTCAGCTTTGCTGCGGTCAGCAGATTTCATGGTAGAGCCATCACGTTGCAGCTTTTGCATTTTGGATTGCAGGTCGCCTTCCATATTCTGCAACTCGCTTGCGCGGCCTTTAAACTCGTTTTCAAGAGTTTTAGACACACCGGTGCTCTGTGCTACCTGTTGGAACAGGTTGCCCATGTTTACTACAGCAATGCTGTCAGCTGCTTGAACGCTGGCAGATGCAGCCATAGCGAGGCCAAGACCTGCGGCAAATAACCACTTTTTCACAATAAACTCCTTACCATCCCGAATGTGTCCGAAGACACTCTTTTTTGCGTGTGCCAGTTCTGCATTTCGCGAACTGGCATCAACGCTACACTGCTTTTATACAATCCTTCGCACAGAACAGTTACCAGGTTTTACCAATGTTAAACTGGAACTGCTCCGCTTTGTCGCCTTCGTACTTCTTGAACGGTTGGGCATAAGAGAAGACCAACGGCCCCAGCGGTGACATCCATTGCAATGCGATACCTGCTGACATACGAATATTACTTGGGTCACTGTAGTCCGGAATCCCGTCAGCAGAATACTTGGTATTATCCCAGTTAGTATCCCAAACAGTACCGGCATCCACGAACAGAGAGGTACGAACTGAGTTCGCATACTTCTCGCTCAAGAATGGCGTTGGCGTGATAAGTTCAAGACTTGCCACTGCCATTGCGTTACCACCGACTGCATCATCAGAACTACACACTTCAGTTGATGAAGCTTTGTTACAGTTATCTGTATCATTGCCGCCGTAATAAACAGCTTTAGGACCAATGTTATTGGACTGGAAACCACGAACAGTACTGGAACCACCCGCATAGAAGTTCTCATAGAACGGCATTTCTTTGCCGCCAAGACCATCACCGTAGCCCCAACGAGTACGTCCTAACATGACCCAGGTATGATCTTCATCAATTGGGAAGTAGCTTGCCGTATCCAGAGTGACTTTATAGAACTCGTTATCAGAGCCCGGCACGGTAACTTTACCGTTCAGGTTCACACGTGAGCCTTCCGTTGGGAAGTAACCACGGTCAAGCTTGTTGTAAGTCCAGCCATAGTTCAGCGTGAAGTCATCTGCAGCAAAACCATTGTCATCAGATGACGTGCTAGCCGATTGACCAACAGAATCCAGATAACGCCACATCGCAACCTGCGGTTGCATGTTGGACAGGTCGTTGTGAACGTAACCTAAGCCCAGACGCAATGTGTTGTTTTCGTTAACCGGGAAGCCAAGCGTTCCGTCCACACCATAACTTGTGTTGGTGTAGTCAGAAAGATCCGCATCATCAGCTTTAAAGTCATTGTAGAAGAGACGGCCACCGAGGCTTACACCGTCAACTGTAAAGTACGGATCGGTTACCGACAATTCAGCATATGTCTGATAATCGTTTTTGGTACCGTTGATACCAACCGAGTAGCCTGTTCCTAACCAGTTGTCCTGCTGGACACCGACCTGGAAGCTGATACCACTTTCAGTACCGTAACCCACACCGAAGTTGAAGCTACCGGTGTTACGCTCTTTAACTTTGTAGACCACATCAACCTGGTCAGGGCTACCTGACACACGTTGCGTATCAACATCTACAGTTTCGAAGTAACCCAAACGATTCAGACGATCTTTACCTGAGTTCACAAGATCGCTACCCAGCCAGGTCCCTTCCATTTGGCGCATTTCGCGACGTAGGACTGAATCTTTACTGGTGTCGTTGCCTTCAAAACGAATTTTACGCACGTAATAACGGTTACCAGAATCAACGTTCACATGCAGTTTAACGGTCTTATCTGCATCGTTGATTTCAGGTTGCGTTTGCACACGTGGGTAGGCGTAACCATAACGACCCAATAATTTCTTGATGTCGTCTTCCATCTTGGTCACTTTGGTGCCGTTATAAAGCTCACCTGGTTTGAGTTTAGTCAGCGTTTCAATTTCTGCTGAGTGCCCTGCCAGATTACCGTTCACCGTCACGCCAGCAATCTTGTACTGATCGCCTTCTGTAACGTTGATGGTCACGTAAATGCTTTTCTTATCAGGCGTCAAACTGACCTGAGTCGAATCGATGTTAAAGCGAGCATAACCGCGATCCAGATAGTAACTGCGCAGCGTTTCGAGATCGCCGGCCAGCTTCTGTTTCTGGTATTTACGGTCACCCACCACGTTCCACCATGGCACTTCATCGCGCAACTGGAAATGCGAAATGAGTTCATCAGTCGTAAACGCATGGTTGCCGACGATGTTGATTTGCTGAATTTTGGCAGAAACGCCTTCCTGGAATACCAGTTTCAGGTCAACACGGTTACGCGGCAATGGCGTAACAACGGCTTTCACGCTGGCACTGTACTTACCAACGCTGTAGTAGAAATCTTCCAGCCCTTTTTCAATATCAGCCAGGGTCGTTCTATCCAGTGATTCGCCGACACGCACACTAGAAGCCTCGAGGTTCTGCTTGAGCATGTCGTCCTTCACGGACTTGTTACCGGAGAAGGTAATACTCGCGATTGTCGGGCGTTCTTTCACCTGAACAACTAACGTTTCGCCATCACGAAGTACCCGGACATCTTCGAAGTTCCCGGTAGCAAACAGTGAACGAATAGTATTACTGATATCCTCGTCAGAGACAGTATCGCCTACGCGAACCGGCATGCTGAGGAGGGCCGCACCGACGGCGACTCGCTGCAGGCCTTCGAAATGAATATCCTTCACCACGAACCCGTCTGCACCGTATACGGTGGCGCTGCTAAACAGCAGCGACGCTATGAGCAACTTTTTCATCGCCATCGTTGTTATGCGTTCTTCCTAACCTATTCTCTCTAAAACCGAGAGAAATCATTGAAAAGTGCAAGCCCCATCAACAGCACCAGCAATATAGAGCCAATGCGGTAACTAAAGTCTTGAACTCGCTCGGAAACCGGCCCACCCTTCAGCTTTTCAATCGCCAAAAAGAGCAGATGTCCCCCGTCCAGGACGGGTAACGGAAACAGGTTGATTATCCCCAGATTGACGCTAATCAGCGCCAGGAACATCAGATAGTAAATCAACCCAGATTCCGCTGACATCCCTGCCCCTTGAGCTATAGAGATTGGCCCACTGAGATTATTCAGTTTGATGTCACCGGTTATTAATTTTCCCAGCATGTTGACTGTAAGCTTCATCAGTTGCCAGGTTTTATCCGTGGCTTCCGCGACAGCAGCAAACGGCCCATACTGGCGTACTGTTTTATACTCATCAGGCAGCGGGATAACCTTTGGTACTACCCCCGCAAACCCTTCAGCCTTCGCTTTACCCGGTTTTGTATCCGGTATCAGCGTTAAAGACAAGAGCGCCCCTTGTCTTTCTATTTCTAGCTCCAGTGGGTGACCTGGATTGTCACGCACCTGGCTAACAAATTCTGTCCACTGAGCAAGCGCCGCACCGTTGACTTTAACGATCCTGTCCCCGGCTTGCAAACCCGCTTTGCTCGCTGCGGAATTAGGCTGTACTTCTTGTAATACCGTTTCAATTTGCGGGCGACGTGGCCCGATGCCTAATGAGGTGATCGGATCCTGCTTTTCTGGCTCAAATTGCCAGTGGCGCAAATCTAGCGTTTTCTCACTTTTCAGATTTGAACCTAGTGGTGCCAGCGTAAGATTAACACTGTCATCACCAATCTTTGCCATCAACTCAAGTTGAACCGATTCCCAGTCAGGCGTTTCGATACCATCTATCGCTTTAAGTTCCATGCCTGGTGCAATTTGTGCTTCTGCTGCTATCGAGTTGGGTATTACTTCACCAACAACCGGACGAACACCAGGGACACCGATGATAAACACCAGCCAGTAGGCAAACACAGCGAAGATGAAGTTAGCAATAGGACCGGCCGCAATAATCGCAGCGCGTTGAGAAACGGTTTTGTTATTAAAGGCCTGATGACGTAGTTCCGGCGTAACCGGCTCAACACGTTCATCAAGCATTTTGACATAACCACCCAGTGGGATCAGGGCGATTACAAATTCGGTACCGTGGCGATCGGAACGACGCCAGAGCGCTTTACCAAAACCAATGGAAAAGCGCTCCACTTTGACGCCACAGCGGCGAGCAACCCAGAAATGGCCGAACTCATGCACGGTAATTAATACACCCAGTGCGACAATAAACGCAGCCAAATTCCAGAGTAAGCTCAGCATATAACCTTCCGTTAAATCGTCCTGAATACCAGCAATAACAGACAGGCAAATACCGGTACTGCTGCTGTGAGGCTATCAATGCGGTCAAGGATACCACCATGACCGGGGATCAGGTGACCGCTATCTTTAATCCCTGCTTCACGCTTAAACATGCTTTCGGTTAAATCGCCCAATACTGATGCAAGAGCGGCTATCACCGAACAGGTCAACAGAATAGCCGGCGACACATCCAGATTCGCCCACATGCCGAACAGCACGGAGATAATCGCAGAAGTGAACAACCCACCAAAAAAGCCCTGCCATGTTTTACCCGGAGACACTTTCGGCGCTAATTTGTGTTTGCCAAACATTTTGCCAAACATATAAGCACCGGAGTCTGCACCCCAGACCAGAACCATCACATACAATAGCCAGATTGAGCCAGTGTAGTGGTTAATATCGTAATGCCAGTTGCGCAGCACAATCATGCCCCAGAAAAACGGCACAATAGTTAATACGCCAAACAACAGACGCAACGTTTTTGAGTTGCGCCAGATTGATGCTGAACCCGGATAAAACAATACCAGTAACAGCGCGGCAAACCACCAGGCAAGTGATGCCCATAGCGAAGCCTCAATCAACGGAATATGAACCGTACGCTGGTATTCGGGTAATGCATAAAGCATTAATGCCAGTAACAGACCACACAACACAGCAAGCCAAACACGTTGAGAACGTGCTTTAAAACCTGCCAATTGTCCCCATTCCCAGGCTGCCAGCATACATACCACGAGGGTTGTAATAGCAAATCCTACTGGTGGAAGCCAGAATAACGCGGCAATAACCACCGGGATTAAAATAAACGCAGAAAGCAGGCGATACTTCAGCAAAAGTGACCCCCAACAGGCTTACTCACTACCAGGTGCTGTGCCGCCAAAACGACGCTCTCGATTTGCAAAAGCATTTAGTGCACCTTCAAAGTCTTGTTCATCGAAATCAGGCCAAAGAACATCGGTGAAATAAAGTTCTGCGTAGGCAATCTGCCAAATCAGAAAGTTACTAATACGATGCTCTCCCCCTGTCCTAATTACTAAATCTACGGGAGCCAGTTCATTCATGCAGATTTGCTTACTCAGCATCTCTTCATCTATCTGGTCTGGACGCAGTAAGCCTTCTTGTACCTGTTCGGCAAGATGCCGCACACCTTGAATAATATCCCAACGACCGCCATAGTTCGCGGCAATATTGAGAGTCAAACCTGTGTTGGCACTCGTTAAGTCTTCGGCTTTTTTGATACGTTCTTGCAGGCGAGCATTAAATCGGCTGATATCGCCGATAATACGCAAACGGACATTGTGACGATGCAAACTTTTGACTTCACTGTCTAAAGCCCACACAAACAACTCCATTAGTGCGCTAACTTCTTGAGCTGGACGATTCCAGTTTTCACTACTAAAAGCATAGAGCGTAAGGGCATCTATACCATTATTTGCCGCAAAACTTACCGCCCGGCGAACAGATTTCGCCCCCGCCTTATGGCCGGAAACCCTCATCTTCCCTTGTCGTTTCGCCCAGCGACCGTTGCCATCCATAATAATGGCAACATGGCGCGCGCCATGTTCGGATTGTGTTTCGCTTAATTGTTGGTTTGCAGACAACATAACGCGTAATTATTCCCAGATAAGGATTAAGCGGTACTCAGAATGATCTCAGCTTTTACATAAAAAAGCCGTGCTATAACACGGCTTACCAATCTTTCAGTCAGTTATTCCCGGCTGAAAGATGGCGCAGACTATATCACTGAAGCACAAAGCTAACAAATAGAGGCATATCAGCTGAATAAATAATCATCGAGAAGCGATGCGCGTCACCAAACCTCGGGCAACCTCGCGTGCTTTCGCATCAACAGCAAGAACCTCTTCCACACTCTTCGGCTCAGTCAATTCAACACTATCAAGGACGGCACGATTTAAGGAAGCAATGTCTGTAAAACGTAGTTGTTGTTGCAAGAAAGCCTCAACCACAATTTCATTTGCAGCGTTCAGTACGGTCGTTGCGGCCTGCCCTTGCTCAAATGCTTCCATCGCAAGCTTCAGGCAAGGATAGCGATGATAGTCCGGTTCCATAAAGGTGAAAGTACCGATTTTACAAAAATCGAGTGGTTCAACACCTGACTGCACGCGCTCAGGAAATGCCATGGCGTGCGCGATAGGCGTGCGCATGTCTGGAGCGCCTAACTGCGCCAGCACACTACCATCACGATAACGAACCATCGAGTGGATAACCGACTGCGGATGTATCAGTACTTCCATTTGTTTAGCTGAAGCATTGAATAGCCAACGAGCTTCAATGTATTCGAGACCTTTGTTCATCATGGTGGCCGAGTCGACTGAGATTTTACGTCCCATCGACCAGTTCGGATGGCTACAAGCCTGGTCCGGAGTCATTGCTGTCAGTTCACCTAACGGCGTCTCACGGAATGGGCCACCTGACCCGGTAAGAATAATCGACGAAACGCCATTACCCTCAAGTTCAGCGTACCCGAGGTTTTGCTGAATTGTTTCCGGTAAACTCTGAAAAATTGCGTTGTGTTCGCTGTCGATAGGCAGAAGTTGAGCGTGGCTTCGTTGTACAGCATCCATAAACAGACGCCCACAAGTCACCAGTGCTTCTTTATTTGCCAGTAACACTTGCTTGCCTGCCGCAATCGCCGCAAGAGTGGGTAACAGGCCTGCAGCACCAACAATAGCCGCCATAACCTGGTTCACTTCGTCCAGCGCAGCCATTTCACAAGCTGCCTGCTGCCCTGCCAGAACTTCAGTGCTACTCCCCTGCTCTTTAAGCAAACGGCGTAACTCACCGGCAGAGATTTCATCATCCATTACTGCCCAGCGAGGCTTGAACTCCAGACACTGCTCAGCCATGCGCACAACATTTTTCCCGGCTACGAGGGCCGTGACGGAAAACTTATCAGGATTATGACGAACAACGCTAAGGGTACTGGTACCGATAGATCCGGTAGAGCCAAGAATGGTCAGTTGCTTCATGGGGCGCTCTGGAGTTTTAATTTTAACAATCATATATCCAAAATAATTCGAGTTGCATTTAGGCGGCAAGAGAGCAAGTCCCGATGAGCTTACATGAGTAAGTGATTCGGGTGAGTGAACGCAGCCAACAAAGATGCAGCTTGAATTAAGACGGGTATAAAAACAAAACGCCGTAGACAATTACCGTGGCGTGAGCCACGGCTTGCATACGGCGTTTGATCCGTCATCTCAACGGATTAGAACTGCATCAACTCAGCTTCTTTCTCAGCAAGCGCAGCATCTACTTTCTTGATAGCAGCATCAGTCATTTTCTGAACGTCGTCCTGAGAACGGCGATCGTCATCTTCACTGATTTCTTTATCTTTCAGCAGCGCTTTAACTTTGTCGTTAGCATCACGGCGAACGTTACGAACCGCCACACGTGCGCCTTCAGCTTCGCCACGTACAATTTTGATCAGATCTTTACGACGCTCTTCAGTCAGTGCAGGTAGTGGAACACGAATGTCAGTACCAGCAGAGCTTGGGTTCAGACCGAGGTCGGAAGTCATGATCGCTTTCTCAACGGCCTGGCTCAAAGAGCGGTCAAACACGTTGATCTTCAGTGTGCGAGAATCTTCAACCGTTACGCTTGCCAATTGGCGCAGTGGAGTCGGGGTGCCGTAATACTCCACAATGATGCCGTCCAGCAGAGATGGAGAGGCGCGGCCGGTGCGGATTTTACTGATTTGGGTTTTGAATGCTTCTACGCATTTTTCCATACGCACTTCGGCATCTTTTCTGATATCGCTAATCACGTTACGAATCCTTGAAAACTGGTTTAGGGCAGACCACACTTCACGCCGCTATGCAGACGCTGCGAGCTAAGTATAGCCCTGTTTATTCATGGCGCCCGTGGGGGTTGCCTGTTAACACTATCTGAAACTGAATCTTACCCTGATTAAGCATCGACTGAAATTATTCAGTGATCAATGTGCCTTCTTTTTCACCCATGACCACACGGCGAAGCGCACCAGGTTTGTTCATATTGAAAACACGAATCGGTATTTTGTGATCGCGGGCCAGCGTAAACGCCGCCAAATCCATCACTTTCAGTTCTTTTTCCAGTACTTCGGTATAGGTCAATTGCTCACAAAGAGTGGCGGTAGGATCTTGTACCGGATCCGCAGTAAACACGCCATCTACTTTCGTGGCCTTCAGTACTACGTCCGCTTCAATCTCAATACCACGCAAACACGCAGCAGAGTCAGTAGTAAAGAATGGATTACCGGTACCAGCTGCCAGGATAACTACGCGGTTATTGCGCAGCAAGCTGATAGCTTCTGCCCAGCTGTAGTTATCACATACGCCATTCAATGGAATAGCAGACATCAGGCGGGCGTTCACATAGGCGCGATGAAGCGCATCACGCATTGCCAGGCCGTTCATTACGGTTGCCAGCATGCCCATGTGGTCGCCCACAACACGGTTCATACCGGCTTTTGCCAGGCCAGCACCGCGGAATAAGTTGCCACCACCAATCACCACCCCGACCTGAATACCCAATTCAACCAGCTCTTTAATTTCCTGAGCCATACGATCAAGGATGCTTGCATCAATACCGAAGCCTTCGGTACCTTGCAGCGCTTCGCCGCTTAGCTTGAGCAGAATGCGTTTGTAGACAGGTTTTGCATTGGTAGCCATGATTCTTTCCTGGGAACAGTCAACGAATGGGGATGGTAAATTCAGACGACATAATGTCGCATATCAACAAGATCTGTATCAGAGCAGGCTGATTTTTAAAGCCAGATAAAAAGGAACCGCCAATTGGCGGCTCCCTTTAAAAATTAAGACTGCTTGGACATTGCAGCAACTTCTGCTGCGAAGTCAGTCTCAACTTTCTGGATGCCTTCGCCCACTTCAAAGCGGATGAAGCCAGTTACGTCAGCATTGTGCTCTTTCAGCAACTGACCAACAGTTTTGCTTGGCTCGATAACGAAAGGCTGACCAGTCAGAGAAACTTCACCGGTGAATTTCTTCATGCGGCCTTCAACCATTTTCTCTGCGATTTCTTTCGGCTTGCCAGACTGCATAGCGATGTCCAGCTGAACCTGGTACTCTTTCTCAACAACTTCGGCAGACACGTCTTCTGGCTTAACGAATTCTGGCTTGCTTGCAGCAACGTGCATAGCGATTTGCTTAACCAGCTCTTCGTCAGCGCCTTTAGCTGCAACAACAACACCGATGCGAGCACCGTGCAGGTAGCTACCCAGAACATCACCTTCCAGAACAGCAACACGACGAATGTTGATGTTCTCACCGATTTTAGCAACCAGTGCAACACGCTCTTCTTCGAACTGTGCTTTCAGTACTTCGATGTCAGTAACTTTGCCTGCAGCAGCAGCGTCCAGCACTTTGTCAGCAAATGCCTGGAAACCACCATCTTTAGCAACGAAGTCAGTCTGGCAGTTAACTTCCAGAATCACAGCGTAGCCGTCTGCGATCTTAGTTTTGATCACGCCGTCAGCAGCTACGTTGCCTGCTTTCTTAGCCGCTTTGATCGCACCAGACTTACGCATGTTTTCGATTGCCAGCTCGATGTCGCCATTAGCTTCAGTCAGTGACTTTTTGCAATCCATCATGCCTGCGCCAGTACGTTCACGCAGTTCTTTTACCAGAGCAGCAGTAATATCAGCCATTCTAAAATCCTCGGTTATCTCGTAGAGAGAGATAAGCCCTGGTCCACGGAATAGACGAACCCTGGCTCAAAATAAAAAGGGGCCTGTACAGGCCCCCTAACCAAACTATTCAATATACCCGTTATCTTTCTAGCCGCAGGGGCGTTGGCTGCACTCACTCACCCAGTCACTTACCTAAGTAAGCTCCTGGGGATTCTTGAGCTTGCCGCCTGGCTGCAACTCGAAATCTAAAGGGTATACTTGGTTAATAAGAGCTCAAATAAGAGCGAACCTTATTATTCAGCTTCTACGAAGCTTTCTTCTGCCTGAGAAGCCAGATCCTGAGAGCGGCCTTCACGAACGGTAGCAGCTACAGCACCCAGATACAGGGTTACAGCACGGATTGCATCGTCGTTACCAGGGATAACGAAATCAACGCCATCTGGATCGGAGTTAGTATCAACGATAGAGAATACTGGGATACCCAGGTTGTTCGCTTCTTTGATTGCAATGTGTTCGTGATCAGCGTCGATTACAAACAGTGCATCCGGCAAGCCGCCCATGTCTTTGATACCACCGAGGCTGTTTTCTAACTTAATCAGCTCACGGGTACGCATCAGCGCTTCTTTCTTGGTCAGTTTGTCGAAGGTACCGTCCTGAGACTGGATTTCCAGGTCTTTCAGACGTTTGATGGACTGACGAACAGTTTTCCAGTTAGTCAGCATACCGCCCAACCAGCGATGGTTCACGAAGAACTGATCGCAGCTCAGAGCAGCTTCTTTTACTGGTTCGCTTGCAGCACGCTTAGTACCAACGAAAAGGATTTTGCCTTTACGAGAAGAAATCTTGCTCAGTTCAGCCAAAGCTTCGTTGAACATAGGTACAGTTTTTTCAAGGTTGATGATGTGAACTTTGTTACGAGCGCCGAAGATGAAAGGCTTCATTTTCGGGTTCCAGTAACGGGTTTGGTGACCGAAGTGAACACCAGCCTTGAGCATGTCGCGCATGGAAACAGTTGCCATGATTAAAACCTCTATATAAAAGTATGGGGTTAAGCCTCCACGTATCCCATATTACCGACCCCTAAGGGCACCCCGGAATATGTGTCGATACGTGTGTGTTATTTACACAAAGTGAGAGTGTTGGCTGTATCCGAAAAATCGGAATACAAGTCCGGCGCGCTTTATACCATAAAACAGACCCGGACTCCAATAGTTGTTAGTTGATAGTGCGCACACTGATTCTCGATTTGGCACCGATCGTAGGCCCTGATACCATTGCCCCACTACTGCTCAATTATTGTCGATAACGACGACACCTGCGGATCGAATTAATGGCTATCTCAATTAAAACACCTGAAGAAATCGAAAAAATGCGCGTCGCGGGCCGTCTTGCCGCTGAAGTGCTGGAAATGATTGAACCCCACGTACGACCGGGCATCAGCACTGGTGAACTGGACCGTATCTGTAGCGATTACATCATTAACCAGCAGCATGCTATTTCTGCTTGCCTGAACTACCACGGCTTCCCGAAATCCGTGTGCATTTCCATTAACGAAGTGGTCTGCCATGGTATTCCAGATGACGCTAAACTCCTGAAAGATGGTGACATCGTCAACATCGACGTTACCGTTATCAAAGACGAATACCACGGCGACACCTCAAAAATGTTCATCGTAGGCAAACCGACTATTCTGGGTGAGCGCCTGTGCCGTGTTACCCAAGAAAGCCTGTATTTGTCACTGCGCATGGTAAAACCAGGCATTCGCCTACGCACTCTGGGTGCTGCAATTCAGAAGTTCGTTGAAGCTGAAGGTTTTTCTGTGGTTCGCGAATACTGTGGACACGGTATTGGCCGCGTATTCCACGAAGAACCGCAAGTGCTGCATTATGATGCTGATGATGGTGGCGTGGTGCTGCAACCGGGTATGACTTTCACTATCGAACCGATGGTGAACTCCGGCGATTACCGCATTCGCACCATGAAAGACGGTTGGACGGTGAAAACCAAAGATCGCAGCTTGTCTGCACAATACGAGCATACTATTGTGGTGACAGATAACGGCTGCGAAATTCTCACTTTACGCAAGGATGACACCATCCCCGCGGTGATTTCGCATAACGAGTGATATGCCTGGCGAAAGTCAGCAATCGAAGCCGGCTTATGCCGGCTTTTTTTATGGATGGCGACATGACACCGAGCTTACCCGAGCAGTACGCAACCACAGTGCTTCCTGAGATTTCCGGGCAACCTGAATACCCCGTCAACTGGACAGATTCAGAGCTTAATTGCGCCGAAATTAAAGCCCGCCTCGACACCTTCCAGCAGTGGTTGGGGACAGCATTTGACGACGGTATTTCCGCCGAAAAACTTATCGATGCCCGCACCGAGTTTATCGACCAGTTACTGCAACGGTTGTGGTTAAACTATGGTTTTGGTGATATCGCTGAAACCGCGCTCGTCGCGGTGGGTGGTTACGGGCGCGGTGAACTTCATCCGTTATCTGACATTGATTTGCTGATACTCAGCCGTAAACGTCTGAGCGAGCCACAATCCCAGAAAATCGGTGAGCTTCTCACGCTGCTGTGGGACGTAAAATTAGAAGTTGGCCACAGCGTACGCACGCTTGAAGAGTGCCTGCTCGAAGGTCTGTCTGATTTAACAGTTGCCACCAACCTGATTGAGTCGCGCTTACTAATTGGCGATGTCGCACTCTTCCTTGAACTGCAAAAACACATTTTCAGCGACGGTTTCTGGCCATCCGCCAAATTCTTTGCTGCAAAAATTGATGAGCAAAATGTTCGTCATCAGCGTTACCACGGCACAAGTTATAACCTCGAACCAGATATCAAAAGCAGCCCCGGCGGTTTGCGTGACATCCATACGCTGCAATGGGTCGCGCGTCGCCATTTTGGCGCCACGTCCATGAGTGAAATGGTCGGCTTTGGTTTTTTAACCGAAGCAGAAAGAAATGAACTGGATGAGTGCCAACATTTGCTGTGGCGTATTCGCTTCGCTTTGCATCTCGAAGTAAATCGCTATGACAACCGTTTGTTATTCGACAGACAACTTAGCGTTGCTCAGCGTCTGGATTACAACGGTGAAGGCAATCAGCCGGTCGAACACATGATGAAAGATTTCTATCGTGTGACCCGTCGCGTCGGTGAGCTTAACCAAATGCTGTTGCAGTTGTTTGATGAAGCGATTCTTGCGCTAGATGCCAGCGAAAAACCGCGCCCACTGGACGATGACTTCCAGTTACGTGGCACTCTGATTGATCTTCGTGACGAAACGCTATTTATGCGTGAACCGCAGGCTATTTTGCGCATGTTTTACATGATGGTGCGTAACCGTGACATCACGGGAATTTACTCAACCACCCTACGCCATTTGCGCCATGCGCGTCGCCATTTAGTACAGCCGCTTTGCTACATTCCGGAAGCGCGCGATCTCTTCCTCACCATATTGCGCCACCCCGGCGCCGTGAGCCGCGCCTTATTGCCAATGCATCGTCACAGTGTGTTGTGGGCGTATATGCCGCAGTGGTCACATATCGTCGGGCAAATGCAGTTTGACCTGTTTCATGCTTATACGGTCGATGAACACACCATTCGCGTGCTGCAAAAACTGGAAAGCTTCGCGAAAGAAGAAACTCGTCCGAAGCATCCATTATGTGTCGATCTCTGGCCGCGCCTGTCGCATCCGGAGCTGATCCTGATTGCCGCTCTGTTCCATGATATCGCCAAAGGCCGTGGCGGAGATCACTCGGTTCTCGGCGCACAGGACGTTTTAAAATTTGCTGAGCTTCACGGGCTGAATTCTCGCGAGACGCAACTTGTCGCGTGGCTGGTGCGCCAACATTTGCTGATGTCGGTCACCGCGCAGCGCCGTGATATCCAGGACCCGGAAGTGATTAAGCAGTTTGCCGAAGAAGTGCAGACTGAAAACCGTTTGCGTTATCTGGTCTGCCTGACCGTCGCTGATATCTGTGCGACCAACGAAACTTTATGGAATAGCTGGAAACAGAGCCTGTTGCGTGAGCTCTATTTCGCTACCGAAAAACAGCTGCGCCGTGGAATGCAAAACAGCCCGGATATGCGTGAGCGTGTTCGCCACCACCAGCTTCAGGCGCTGGCATTACTGCGTATGGATAACATCAACGAAGAGGCACTGCATAATATCTGGCGTCGCTGCCGGGCGAACTATTTTGTTCGCCACACGCCAAACCAAATTGCATGGCATGCGCGCCACTTGCTCAAGCACGACCTCAGCAAACCGATGATTTTGCTGAGCCCGCAGGCAACGCGCGGTGGCACAGAGATTTTTATCTGGAGCCCTGACCGCCCTCACCTGTTCGCCGCTGTTTGTGCCGAGCTGGACAGGCGCAACCTCAGCGTTCATGACGCCCAAATATTTACTACGCGCGACGGCATGGCAATGGACACCTTTATTGTGCTCGAACCGGACGGCAGTCCGCTTTCAGCCGACAGGCATGACCTTATCCGCCACAGCATTGAACAAGCCATTACGCAGGCAAGCTGGCAAACACCTCAACCGCGCCGCCAGTCTGCCAAACTGCGTCACTTTACCGTCGATACTGAGGTGAATTTCTTGCCAACGCATACCGACCGAAGAACGTTCCTGGAGCTGATTGCTCTGGATCAGCCAGGCTTGTTGGCGCGAGTGGGAGAAGTGTTTGCCGATCTCGGAATTTCGCTATACGGGGCGAGAATTACGACAATTGGCGAGCGAGTAGAAGATTTATTTATAATAGCCACCGCCGACCGGCGTGCTCTTAATAATGAGTTGCAAGAGGAAGTACAGCAACGGTTGACAGCGGCCCTTAATCCAAACGATAAATAACAGTCTGTTAATTTCGTCACAATCAGGAAAATGTTCACAATGCCAATGCAGCAGCTACAAAACGTAATTGAAACCGCTTTCGAGCGCCGCGCCGAAATCACTCCGGCAAATGCTGATACCGTCACTCGTGAAGCGGTAAACCAGGTCATCTCCCTGCTCGACAGCGGTGCGCTGCGCGTTGCCGAAAAAATTGATGGCCAGTGGGTTACCCACCAATGGCTGAAGAAAGCCGTTCTGCTTTCTTTCCGTATCAATGACAACCAGGTTATTGATGGTGCCGAAAGCCGCTACTTCGATAAAGTGCCGATGAAATTCGCCAACTATGACGAAGCACGCTTCCAGAAAGAAGGTTTCCGCGTTGTACCACCAGCGGCAGTTCGCCAGGGCGCATACATCGCGCGTAATACCGTTCTGATGCCTTCTTACGTCAACATCGGCGCATACGTTGATGAAGGCTCAATGGTTGATACCTGGGCAACAGTCGGTTCTTGTGCGCAGATTGGTAAAAACGTTCACCTGTCTGGTGGCGTAGGCATCGGTGGCGTTCTGGAGCCATTACAGGCTAACCCAACTATCATTGAAGATAACTGCTTCATTGGCGCGCGTTCAGAAGTTGTGGAAGGCGTTATCGTTGAAGAAGGTTCTGTGATTTCCATGGGCGTTTACATTGGTCAAAGCACGCGTATTTATGACCGTGAAACCGGCGAAGTGCATTACGGCCGCGTACCAGCAGGTTCCGTGGTTGTTTCCGGCAACTTGCCATCAAAAGATGGTAAATACAGCCTGTACTGTGCAGTTATCGTGAAAAAAGTCGACGCGAAAACCCGCGGCAAAGTTGGAATCAACGAGCTGCTTCGCACTATCGACTAATAAAATGTGCAAAAGGCGGGCTTCCCCGCCTTTTTAGCATTTAGGGCTAGCGGAAAAGGATTTTTCCGTTAATTATCTTGATATTGCTGATATCGAAAAAGGTAACACTATGTACGATAACTTGAAAAGTCTGGGTATTACCAATCCTGATGAGATCGATCGTTATAGCCTCCGGCAGGAAGCCAACAACGATATCCTGAAAATCTATTTCCAGAAGGATAAAGGCGAGTTTTTCGCTAAAAGCGTGAAGTTTAAATACCCACGCCAGCGCAAAACTGTCGTTGCCGATGGCGTCGGCCAGGGTTACAAAGAAGTGCAGGAAATCAGCCCGAATCTGCGCTATGTAATTGATGAATTAGATCAACTTTGCCAGCGAGATCGCACTGAAGTGGATCTGAAACGCAAAATTCTCGACGATCTTCGCCATCTGGAATCCGTAGTTGCTCACAAGATCAGTGAAATTGAATCCGATCTTGAAAAGTTAACCCGCGGTAAATAATGCAAAAGGGCCGGAATCTCCGGCCCTTTTATTATCTTTGCTCATCCAGTTGCAACGCCACATACAGCAGCAATCTATCGTCAAAATTCCCTAAATCTAACCCTGTTAATTCCGAAATACGGTTAAGTCGGTACTCGAGCGTATTACGATGAATAAACAATGCCTTAGATGTTGCCAGCGGCTGTACGTTATGGCGGAACCACGCGCTTAACGTTCGGCGCAGTAGCCCGTTGTTATCCATTGATTTCAGGCGAGCTAAAGGTCGCGCCAGTTCATTCGCCTGCCAGCCGCCCCGCAAACTATCCAGCAGCACTGGCAACATCAAATCCTGATAAAAATAGCCCCTGCTTTCCGGCATACGCTGTTTGCCGACCATCATGGTAGTGCGAGCGGTTCGATACGAGCGCGCAATACTGCCAGGCCCGGTAAAATAGTTGCCCAGTGCGACGCGAAAGCGTAGCTGACCATTTTCTTTCATACGGTTGATTAGCTGCTCTACTCGCTTGCGATGATCTTCTGCATCCCAACGGCCAAAGGGATTTAGCGCAGGTTTCAACACCACCATTTCCGTTAACGACACAATGGCTATCAAATTATTCCGCTCAGGTGTCGTGAGTGCAGTTTGCAGCTGCTGTAACTCTTCCATAGCGCTTTCCACGCCAAGCTGCCCACTATCTACTTCCACAACGGCGACCACACGAGGTTGATTCAGATCGATACCCAAGCGTTGTGCCCATTCGCTCAACGCTGGCGTTTGTTCTTCGGCCTGAATCAAATTCATCACTAACTCCTCACGCAGACGAGTGTCTTGTGCCAGCAAGTGCATCAGGCGAGATTGTTCAAGCATCATCTCCGCCGTCATACACACTAGCTCACCGTACTTACGCAGCGAGCCCGGCTCCCCTGTCAGACCGATAACACCGACAATTTCACCTTCGATGCGCAGTGGCAGGTTAATCCCCTGACGCACGCCGTGCAGATGCCGGGCCACGGCATCATCAATATCAACCACACGCCCCTGAGAGAGCACCAGCAATGCACCTTCGTGCAATTCACCAATACGTTCTTTATCACCGCTACCAATGATTCGCCCACGCGCATCCATCACGTTTATGTTGGTATCAATAATGGTCATGGTACGCGCCACAATGTCCTGCGCCATTTTGGTATCAAGGTGCCAGCCTGCCATGTGTCCTCCTGAGTCGTGCTAATGGCCTAGCATAGGCGAGATGGATCGCCTCAGCATTGTGCGAATGCACAAAGCACCGATGAAGAGTATGGAGTTGTGGTAAGGCTCACAAAAAAGGGCCGCAATTTGCGGCCCTGATGGTTTCAGGAGAACTTAGTGGCAATTAATTACTGCATCAACAGATAGATGGTGCTGTCGCCACGCTGAATATTAAGCGCCATTACAGACGGTTTGGTGTCCAGAATTTTGCGCAGTTCAGCGATGTTATTTACAACCTGCTGGTTAACACCAATGATGATGTCGCCTTTTTTCAGGCCAATACGTGCAGCCGGGCTATTGCCTTTTACGTTATTGACGATGACACCCTTCTCATCTTTACCGCTGCGGTTGCTCATTTCCGCACCTTCGATACCAGTGAAGATGGTGGCTGAATCAACCTGAGTCTGGCTGCTTTGTTGCAGTTCCAGGTTTACTGAAACTGGTTTGCCATCACGCAACAAGCCAAGGGTCAATTTGCTGCCGACTGGCATAGAACCCACTTCAGCGCGCAAGGCAGCGAAACTACTAATTGCTTTACCGTTCATGGAAACCACAACGTCACCGGCTTTAACGCCCGCTTTCGCAGCAGAAGAGTTCGGCATAACCTGGCTGACGAATGCACCACGTTGCGCATCAACTTTCATCGCTTTTGCTAACTCGGAGTTCAACTCAGTCCCAAGGATACCCAGTTCGCCACGCTTAACCTGGCCGTATTGCACCATCTGCGCGGTCAGGTTTTTCACCATGTTGCTTGGGATAGCAAAACCGATACCGATGTTGCCACCGTCTGGTGCCAGAATCGCAGTGTTAATCCCGATCAGCTCACCATTAAGGTTAACCAGTGCACCACCGGAGTTACCACGGTTGATTGCCGCATCGGTCTGGATAAAGTTCTCATAATTTTCAATGTTCAAGCCACTACGACCCAAGGCTGAAACAATACCGGAGGTCACGGTTTCGCCCAGACCATACGGGTTACCGATAGCCACGGTGTAATCGCCAACGCGCAGTGTGTCGGAGTCAGCCATTTTAATCGCGGTCAGGTTTTTCGGGTCCTGAAGTTGCAACAGTGCGATATCAGAACGTGGATCTTTACCGACCACTTTTGCTTCGAACTTACGTCCATCACTCAGGGAAACCTGAATTTTTGTTGCATTATCAACAACGTGGTTATTTGTCACCACGTAGCCTTTAGCGGCGTCAATAATTACACCAGAACCCAGTGCTGCAAATTTCTGCTGCTGACCGCCGCCCTGAGGGCCTTGGTCAGCTGGTCCACCCTGGCAGAATGGAGAGCTCTGGAATGGAGAGCCTTCCTGACAGAATGGTGAATTATCGCCAAAGAACTGCTGGAAGTTACGCCCCATACGCGGCGTATTAACAGTGGTGCTCCCCTCAACGTTAATACTCACTACGGAAGGCATCACTTTTTCCAGCATCGGCGCAAGGCTTGGCATAGGTTGCCCAGCGGTTGCAGGTACAGAAGAAGCGGTCTCTGCCGCAATTGCAGATACAGGACTCAGCGCCAAACCCAGGCTAAGAGCCAGCGCGCTCATTGCTAAAGTTGTTTTTTTCATCGATTTCAGTCTCAAGTTAATAAGTCACGCAAAATTGCTGTGTAGGCCAATATAGAGTGACAATTGAGGCGCTAAGTTCCGCCGATAAGTCACTGGAAAAAGTAAAAATTTATTGTCCGTCTTTACAAAACTCAATGAGAAACTTATTCCACCGCCATCAGGCGCCGATACTCATCCCAGGCGAATAAGTCCGTCATTCCACTGATATAATCCTGAATTAGACGACAGCGGTAATAATATTCCCATACCGGGAAATCACTGGCTGACGGCGTCAAATTACTGACTGCTTCAACATACGCAAGCCTATGTTTTGTCGATAATTTGTGGAACAATCGAGTTTCAATCGGTAGACGACGTAAACTTTCTTTCTCCACCAGTTCAGCAAAATCCTCAACTGATATATTGAGTAATGGACTGTAAATTTCAAGTAAGCCACTGATAACGCGATAACCTTGTAACTCAAGTTGCTCAACTTCTGGGTGACTAAATACATGTTTAAATGCAACCTGCTTATATAGCTCCAACAGGCGTGCAAAGGGGCTGTCATCTTCTAGTAGTGCGTGATTGAACTCGCCGCTAAATATATCGCTGATATTATCGATAAAACGTTGCGCGGCATAAGGCACCAACTGGTTTAGCGTGTTGACGCGCAAATACATAAAGAACTGATCTTCGGTACTGCGGCGCATCTGATTTGAACGGGATTTCTCCCAGGCCTCATCCACTACACGCTCAAAAAGATCGCCTTTGCTATGCTCGCCCCAGGCATCACATAAGTGCTGATAAAGTTGTTCAACGCTAAAAATGCGCTTCTCAACCGCATCTTCCAGATCCGCCACACAGTATGAAATATCGTCCGCAGCTTCCATTATCCATGTCAGCGGAAAACGGCTGTATTCTCCCAGTTCAAGCTCTGTACGCAAACGGGCAATGTACGACTCCTCAGAAAGATAGAAGCCTGGTTTTTTCATCAGATAGGCATGGCTTTTCGGCGGCTCGCCAACAAACCAGGCCGGGCGCGTATATTTGAGAATGCAACCAACCTGTGCCCAGGTCAGATTCATGCGCAGTAGACTATGCACCAGGCGAATACCCTGCGCATTGCCTTCGAACTGACAAAGATCCTGGCGTACCTTGTGGCGCAAGCCATTCAGTTGATCTTCACCTTCACGCAGGCGTAAAGCTTCAACCCGGCAACGATCGTCGCTGCGCGGCTGGCTTCCGGCATCTGTTGGGAACAAACGCTGGCGGAACCAGTCATTAATAGCTGACTCACCGAAATGACCAAACGGCGGGTTGCCAATGTCGTGCATCAGGCAGGCCATTTCAACAATGCTTTCAAACGGGCCGGTGAGTTCATGCAGCCCAAAGCGCTCGAGATCTTGCTGCTCCTTCAGGCGGCTCAGCACTTCTTTGGCGATGTAGCGCCCGACTTGCTGAACTTCCATCGAGTGAGTCAAACGTGTGCGAACAGAGGCATTACGCTCCAGAGGGAAAACTTGAGTTTTCTGCTGCAAACGGCGAATGGCAGGAGAGTTGACGATCCGCCCGCGATCGCTTTCAAAAATACGCAGAATTTCGTGTTCGTTCTTCTGCCCTTCAGGAGAGCGGAAACGGCGGTGCCAATTAATTTTCTTACGGAAATCTATTTCACTCATGCCCTCTCCTGCGCCTTTTAACAGCGGATTAATTCCTTGATGCCAGCCATGATAGACTATGAAGGTAATTTAACACTTTAGCGAGAATCACTATGAAAGTAGGCATCATTGGTGCAATGGAAGAAGAAGTTACGCTGCTGCGTGACAAAATTGAAAGCCGTCAGACTCTGAAGCTTGCAGGGTGTGAAATTTACACCGGCTCCCTGAATGGCGTTGGAGTCGCTTTACTGAAATCAGGTATTGGCAAAGTTGCAGCGGCAATGGGTGCAACTCTCCTGCTTGAGCATTGCAAACCAGATGTAGTGATCAACACCGGTTCTGCGGGTGGTCTCGCATCCACACTTAAAGTTGGCGATATCGTGGTTTCTGATGAAGTGCGTTACCACGACGCAGACGTTACCGCTTTTGGCTATGAATATGGCCAACTGCCAGGTTGCCCGGCAGGTTTTGCTGCTGACGCCAAACTGATTGCCGCGGCCGAAGAGTGCATTGCCGAGCTGAACCTGAACGCTGTGCGCGGTTTGGTTGTTAGTGGTGATGCGTTTATTAACGGTTCTGTGGCACTGGCAAAAATCCGCCATAACTTCCCACAGGCAGTTGCCGTGGAAATGGAAGCAACAGCAGTTGCTCACGTTTGCCATAACTTCGGTACCCCGTTTGTCGTGGTGCGCGCGATCTCTGATGTTGCCGATCAGCAATCCCATCTGAGCTTCGAAGAGTTCTTAGCTGTTGCGGCGAAGCAGTCCACGCTGATGGTTGAAAACCTGGTGCAGAAACTGGCTCGTGGTTAATAAGAACTTTTGGCGCGCTATCACCGCGCTTCTGTGTTGTCTCCCGGCGTGGCTTTTTGCCGCGCCGCGGGTTATCTCATTATCGCCGAGCAATACTGAACTGGCATTTGCGGCTGGTATCACGCCAGTAGCGGTCAGCGCCTGGTCAGACTATCCGGAAGCCGCCAAAAAGCTTGAGCAAGTCTCAAACTGGCAGGGAATGAACCTTGAGCGCATCGTGGCGCTAAAACCTGATGTGGTTCTTGCCTGGCGCGGTGGAAATGCTGAGCGCCAGGTCAACCAACTAAAAGCATTGGGTATTAAAGTTGTCTGGCTTGATCCGGCAACGGTCGAAGGTGTGGTTGCCGCATTGCGTCAATTGAGCCAATACAGCCCTACTCCGCAAACGGCCCACAACGCCGCAGATAAACTGGCAAAAGAGTTTGCCGATTTGAAAGCACACTATTCTCAGCACCCGAAGAAAAAAGTGTTTCTGCAGTTTGGCCAGCAGCCGCTATTTACGTCAGGCAGTGGTTCGATTCAGAACGAAATTCTGGAAGTATGCGCAGGGCAAAATATCTTTGCTGATAGCCGGGTTCCATGGCCGCAAGTGAGTCGTGAACAGGTGCTAAGCCGCCGCCCGCAGGCTATTATTATCACCGGCGATGAAACGCAAATCCCTCCGGTTGAACAATTCTGGAATACCCAGCTAAAAATTCCGGTTATTGCAGTGAATGATGACTGGTTTAGTCGCTCAGGCCCACGTATTATCCTCGCCGCAAAACAGCTCTGTGAGGAGCTGGCAGAAAAATAACCTTTTTTATGAGGATAACACCCACATGCTCGTCTATTGGCTGGACATCATTGGCACAGCCGTCTTTGCAATATCCGGCGTACTGCTGGCAGGTAAGCTACGTATGGACCCGTTTGGTGTTCTGGTTCTTGGCGTAGTGACAGCAGTTGGCGGCGGAACTATTCGCGATATGGCACTGGATAATGGCCCGGTATTTTGGGTTAAAGACCCAACCGATTTAGTGGTCGCAATGGTCACTTGTATGCTGACTATTGTGTTGATTCGACAACCGCGTCGGCTACCAAAATGGATTTTGCCAGTGCTCGATGCCGTGGGGCTTGCGGTGTTTGTGGGTATTGGGGTGAATAAAGCGTTTCTGGCTGGCACCAGCCCACTGATTGCTATCTGCATGGGCGTGTTGACCGGTGTTGGCGGCGGGATTATTCGTGACGTTTTAGCGCGTGAAATCCCGATGATCCTGCGTACCGAAATCTACGCCACGGCGTGTATTGCAGGCGGCATTGTGCATGCCACTGCGTATTACACCTTCCACGTTCCGCTGGAACAGGCGAGTATGATTGGTATGGTCGTCACCCTCGCAATCCGTCTGGCCGCCATTCGTTGGCATCTCAAATTGCCGACGTTTGCACTCGATGACAGACAATAGAGAATAAAAAAGCCGGATGACGCTTTCGCTTATCCGGCCTACAAGAATTTTTATAACTAACCATTTAAACCGAATAATTCGAGTTGCAGAAAGTCGACAAAGTCGTAAGTCCCCAGGAGCATAGATAACTATGTGACTGGGGCGAACGGGTGCAGTCGACGCATCTGCAGCTTGAAGTATGAAGGTTTAAACGCTGAAGGAGGAACCACACCCACAGGTGCTTTTCGCATTCGGGTTGGTCACCACAAAGCGCGAACCTTCCAGACCTTCAGTGTAATCCACCGCACCGCCTACCAGATATTGCAGGCTCATTGGGTCAACTACCAGCGCAACGCCTTGCTTCTCGATAGTCATATCGCCGTCGTTAATCTGATCGTCAAAGGTAAAACCATACTGGAAACCGCTGCAACCACCACCGGTGATGTATACGCGCAGTTTCAGATTCGGGTTCTCTTCATCCGCGATCAGGTTTTTTACTTTATTGGCTGCTGCTTCGGTAAACTGCAACGGCAGCACTGCTACGTCATCACTCATCATTTGCTCCCAACGAAATAAGAAGTCGGGTAAAGTTTAACCCAGCCTTTGGGGGTCATTATCTAATACCCGAGTAAATCGTTCAAGTATTCTCCCCGGCAGGGGTTTGCTGTTCTTTGTTCTGCTTTTCCGCTTCCTGTTTAGCAAGCGTACGCGCGAGAATCGAGGAGTATAGCGGTTTCCCACCCAGGAATTGTGCCAATAGTGTCGCGCCAAGGCAGGTAATAATCATTGGCAGAATGAGCTGATAATTGTCCGTCATTTCCAGAACCAACACTATTCCGGTCAATGGCGCACGCACTGATGCGGCAAACAACGCCCCCATTCCGGCGATGGCAAATGTCCCAACTTCAAGATGATAGGCCGGGAACCAGGCCGCACTAGCCATACCAAATGCAGTGCCAAGTAATGTGCCCAAAGCTAGCATAGGTGCAAAAATCCCGCCAGGCGCACCGGATGCAAAACACAGCAACGTGGTAATCACACGAGCAATAAAGATAAACAGCAGCATGCCAAGGGTGTAATTGCCTGCGGCGGCAATGGGGATCAGATTAAAACCGCCACCAGCCGCTGCGGGTTGGATAAGACCAAGGATCCCGCAAATACCGCCCAGCAAGCCACCGATAATCACCCATTTTTTCAGATTGCCGCCGTGAATACGCTGGAACATATCCTGAGTGCGGAACACCATCGCGTTAAAGAACACGCCGACGATGCCAAATACCATCCCCAACACCAGATACAACCACAGCGTGTTAACCGGCGCGTTAGCCAGTTTCCCGACTTCGATAACCGCATTTTCACCGTTAAAAATACGGAACACCACGCTCGACATAATCACTCCGATAAACACGGCTTTTATCGAAATCAGGTTATAGCGAAATTGCGGGCGCATCTCTTCAATGATGAACAGAATCCCCGCCAATGGGGCGTTAAATGCAGCGGATAAACCCGCTGCCGCACCGGTCGCTAACAGTGAATGGCGAGCTTCAGCACCACGCAAGCGGAAAATATCCAGCACCATGCGGCCGATATTCCCACCTAATTGCACCGTTGGCCCTTCGCGCCCGAGTACCATGCCAGCACCAAGTGTTCCCATGCCACCGATAAATTTAACCGGGATGACACGCCACCAGCGCACCGGACGCAACTCTTCCAGCGCCCCCTCAATTTCAGGGATACCAGAGCCCCCTGCTTCCGGCGCATAACGGCGCACCAGATAGTAGCCAACCATTGCCAAAAGCATTGAGCTAATGAATGCCAGCGGCCAGACAATAAGGCTGTGATCAGCCACATGAGCCAGCATTGCCAGGCGATTTTGTTGAACCCAGGTGACCGCTTTTTCAAAAGCGACACCCACCAAACCGGCTAACGTCCCTACTATCGCGGCCATGAAAAGAATAGCGACTGGAGTTTTATCCTGTCGAATTAGGCGACGCACCATGTCGCCCCTACGTAAGCGCACTACCTGTTGCGCTTCAAAAGAGGGGTGGGAGTGATTCATTAGGCTAATCATTTATTGGTAATACAAATCGAGTGGGCATTCTACTCTCTCGACGCGATTGGGCAAAACTTTCATAACTTCGGGCGTTTCCCTTAGAATAGTGCGTTGCCACAATAATACGAATCCTGGAGCCACTTCATGAGTAAGTCTGAAAACCTGTACGCTGCCGCACGCAAAGTCATCCCTGGCGGCGTGAACTCGCCGGTTCGTGCTTTTACTGGCGTCGGCGGTGTGCCGCTGTTTATCGAACGCGCTGACGGGGCTTACCTGTATGACGCTGACGGCAAAGCCTATATCGATTATGTTGGTTCATGGGGGCCAATGGTTCTCGGTCACAACCACCCGGCAATTCGCAATGCCGTGATTGAAGCGGTTGAACGTGGTTTAAGCTTTGGCGCGCCAACCGAGATGGAAGTAAAAATGGCGGAGCTGGTGACTGAACTGGTTCCAACAATGGATATGGTGCGCATGGTGAATTCCGGCACCGAAGCGACCATGAGCGCAATTCGCCTGGCGCGTGGCTTCACCGGCCGCGATAAAATCATCAAGTTCGAAGGCTGCTACCACGGCCACGCTGACTGCCTGCTGGTGAAAGCCGGTTCTGGTGCACTGACTCTCGGCCAGCCAAACTCTCCGGGCGTTCCTGCTGATTTCGCCAAACACACGCTGACCTGCACCTATAACGATCTCGCGTCCGTTCGCGCAGCGTTTGAGCAATATCCGCAAGATATTGCCTGCATTATCGTTGAACCCGTTGCAGGCAACATGAACTGCATTCCCCCAAACGATGACTTCCTGCCAGGCCTGCGTGCGCTGTGCGACGAGTTTGGTGCGTTGTTTATTATCGATGAAGTGATGACCGGTTTCCGTGTCGCACTGGCGGGCGCGCAGTCTTACTACGATGTAGAGCCAGACTTAACATGCCTGGGCAAAATCATCGGTGGTGGTATGCCGGTAGGTGCATTCGGCGGTCGTCGTGAAATCATGGATGCGCTGGCACCAACTGGCCCGGTTTATCAGGCGGGTACGCTTTCCGGTAACCCAATTGCGATGGCCGCAGGCTACGCTTGCCTGACTGAAGTCGCGCAACCTGGCATTCACCAGACATTGACAGAACTGACCGAAATGCTGGCAAACGGTTTGCTGCATGCAGCGAAAGAAGAAAACATTCCACTGGTCGTGAACAATGTGGGCGGCATGTTTGGTTTGTTCTTCACGGATGCGGAATCTGTGACGTGCTACCAGGACGTGATGGCGTGTGACGTTGAGCGCTTTAAGAAGTTCTTCCATCTGATGCTGGAAGAAGGTGTTTACCTGGCACCATCTGCGTTTGAAGCAGGCTTTATGTCAGTTGCGCATTCGAAAGAAGATATTCAGAAGACTATCGACGCTGCACGTCGGGTGTTTGCGAAGCTGTAATATTTACGCCCTCTTCAGTGAAGAGGGCGTGTTAATCACCGCGTCTGCTTACGCAGCAAATAGATGAAATAAGGCGCGCCGATAAAGGTCGCCAGTAAGCCCGCAGGCACCTGATCCGGGAAAAGGATCATTCTTCCGCACCAGTCCGCCGCAACCATCAGCATCCCACCTAATAACGCCGATATTATCAGCTGCGGCATCGCACGCCGGAACCCCAGCATACGCGCGATATGTGGTGCCATTAAGCCAACAAAACTGAGTGGCCCGACGGTCATCGTTGCCGCCGCGGTTAAGGTTGCAGCGAGCAAAAGCAGCGCAAAACGTGATGGTGTCAGCGCCATGCCGATTGCCCTTGCGGTCGCTCCGCCTAGCGGAAGTATCATCAACCAACGGCGACACAGCGGCGTCAGGGCAAAAAGAATCACCATTAGAATAAGCGTTCTGACGGCTTGATCGCCGGTAACGTTATACGTTGAACCAGAAATCCACGTCAGAATCCCCGCCATACGTGGATCGCCACTCGCCATCAGCAACATCAACAACATGGTAAACGCGGTACTCAGTGCCATCCCGGCGAGTAACATGCGTTGCGGGGAAAAACCGCCACGACTGGCTGTGATCATAATCACCAACAGCGTTACAGCTGCACCCAGGCTACCTGCCGGGAACAACCAACCGAATGCATTTCCAGGTACGATAAACAACATCACCACCACGCCGAATGCCGCACCAGAGCTGATACCTAACACTTCGGGGCTTGCCATCGCATTACCGGTCAGTCGTTGGATAACGCTGCCAGCAACCGCCAGCATCATGCCCGCAGTCAGTGCCGCTAATACACGTGGCCAACGCCACTGTAATAACTCATGGAATAACGAACCGCTTACCCAGTTCCAGCCATACGCATCGCGTCCAAGCGTTAGCGCAGTGACAAGAACCAAGGCTAACACACCGCTACCGACTAACACCCACCATGCCAGATGCTGGCGTTCGCTCGGAACGTTATCGCCCTGGTTCATCGCTGGCGTGCCAACAGTACGCAAGCGTGGTAGCAGCCACAGCAATAATGGTGCTCCAATAAGAGCGGTCACCGTACCGGTAGAGATCTCACGCCACACGCTGGTAATCCAGATAACTGATTGATCTGACAACCATAAAATCAATGCACCGATGATTGGTGCAAGGAATAAACGCGCAACCAGGCGACGGGCTCCGAGCATTTTCGCCAACAGAGGCGCGAACAGGCCGATAAAGCCGATAATCCCAACCGCATTAACCAACAGCGCACTGATGGCAATCGCCAGTACCAGCGTTGCGAGACGCACCATGGAAAGAGCCAGCCCAAGGTTACGCGCCACACCATCGTCGAGGCCCATCAATGTTAGTGGGCGCAACAGCAGCAGTGTTAACAGCAAACCGCCCACCAGGCGAGGCCAGAGGCCGTTGACGATGTCCCAGTCTTGTTGGTTTAACGAGCCAGTGCTCCACAGGAACATGTTCTGCAACTGGTCGTGATGGAAAATAGCCAGCAGCTGGTTTACTGCTCCGCAGTAAAGGCTCAGCACTAACCCTGCGAGGATCAGCGTGACCGGAGATAACCGCTTGCCCCAGGCGACGCCAAACACCAGTAGCCCCACAACGCCTGCCCCTACAAGAGCGGCAAACTGTTGTGTAGCAAACCCACCGGGCAATGCCCACAGTGTGGCAACCGTGATACCAAGTTGCGCGCCACTTGCCACACCAAGCGTAGTCGGCTCTGCAAGCGGGTTTCGTAACACTTGCTGGAATAACACGCCCACTAATCCAAGCCCTGCCCCAACTAACAACGAGATGGCAAGGCGCGGCAGCAAACTGTAGTGGAATAACATCTGATTGATGTCATCAATATTGGGCTGCCACCAGGCCGCACTCCACTGCGCAGAAGGCAACTGTGCATTCAGGTTGTGTAGCGTCAGCGCACAGGCAATAACAAAAAGCAGAGATAAAAGCAGCGCGGGGAGCAAAGCATAACGATGTTTCACGTCTGGCTCCCTATGGCTTTAGCAAGCGTAGTGGTGAAGTTCATGGCGGAAAGTGTCGCCCCGTAAAGCCATACTGGCGGGACGCGTTGGAAGCGGTTTTGACGAACAAAAGGCATCGAGTTCCACAATGGTGTTGCGGTTACGCGGGCCATTTCAGCATCGTTATTATGATCAAAGCAGATAACATCGGCGTCTTTGACTTCGGCTAAGCGCTCAAGACCAACGACTGCGCTGCCCCAGAAGTTGGTTTCACCTGCCCACGCGTTTTTCACGCCTAGCAACTCCATCACCTGTTGGAACAGACTGTTTTTGCCAATAACCAGCGCGTGGCGGGAATCTAACAATGTCATCAGCAAGACGGGCTTATCCCCGCGGGAAGCAAAGCGGGGTTTCATCTGCTCGATAAATTGATCAAATTTCAGCAGGTGATCGCGTGCTTCCTGCTGCATACCTAATTTTTCGCCCAGTTCTGTCAATGACTGGCGAGCAACGGTCAGCGGTTTCCCGGAACCATCGTTGAAACTAAAACCCAGTCCCGGTGCGATACGCGCTAACTTTTCCGGTGATGGGCCGTAGCCGGCAGAATAGAGAATCAGAGACGGTTTTAACTGTGTCAGAAGTTCAAGATTTGGTTCGGTGCGTAAACCCACTTCAATTATGCCATCGGGCAGTTTCGGCTCGCCGACCCAGGCTTTGTAATTGGTGGTATCCGCCATCGCGTAAGGCGTTATCCCCAACGCCAGCATCAGTTCCACCGGTAACCATTCCAGAGCAACAATGCGCTGAGGATCGATTGAGGCCGCATGTACATTGCCCATTTTGAGCAACAGCGGTGAGAGCGCCAGTGCCGTTAACAACTGGCGACGGCTCAGCAAAGGGTTAATCAGCTCACTCATCAGTAGACAAAGCTCACCGGAGCAGCACCCGCCGGATGCGGCAGAATGCCCATCGGGATGCCGTAAATCTGTTCCAGCGTTTCACTTTGCATCAGTTCTGCAGGAGAACCCTGCGCAATCATTTCACCACCACGCAATGCAACAAGATGATCGCAGTAGCGAGCCGCCATATTGATATCGTGCAAAACGGCAATTACCGTCAGACCGCGTTCCTGGCTAAGACGATGTATCAGTGCCAACACATCAACCTGATGGGCAATATCCAGCGCTGATGTCGGTTCATCCAATAACAGGCAGCGACTATCTTGCGCCACCAGCATGGCAATCCACGCACGCTGGCGTTCACCACCGGAAAGGCTATCTACCAGACGATGAGCAAAAGGTTTCAATCCAACTAAAGAGATAGCTTCTTCAACCAGTTCTCTGTCCGCCACGCCAAAACGACCAAGCGCACCGTGCCACGGATAGCGACCAATCGCCACCAGCTCACGTACAGTCATCCCTTCAGCCGCCGGGAGTTGCTGCGGTAAATATGCGACTTTGCGCGCAAATTCCTTACTGCTCCAGCTATCCAATGGTTGATTGTTAAGACTGATTTCCCCATCAGAGGACTTCTGATGGCGGCCAAGCATTTTCAGCAGTGTCGATTTGCCGGAGCCGTTGTGTCCAATCAGGCCGGTGACTTTTCCGACAGGAAAGGTCATCGACAGAGGATGGAGAAGCGTGCGACCGGGTACGCGGAAGGTAACGTCAGTGAGGCTAAACGTGGTATCGGGATGAACGAGTTTGTCCTGCATGGCAGCCATCTTTGTTGATGGGCACGGCGAACCGTGCCCGAATGCACTTAGAAGCGGAATGTTGCAGTCGCAACAACCTGACGCTCAGCGCCCCAGAAGCAACCGTAAGTGTTGAAGCAACTGGCTACATATTCACGATCGAATAGGTTATTCACGTGAACAGCCACGTTGGAACCAGCCATACCAACACGCGCCAAATCGTAGCGCACCAGGGCATCGACAACGGTATAACTTCCCACTTTGAAGGAGTTCGCCGGGTCGCCATAGCTGGATCCGGTGAAGCGTCCACCAGTGCCTAACGTCAGACCAGACAGTGCGCCATCAAAGAAGGTGTAGTCAGCCCACAGTGAAGCCATATGTTTTGGCACCTGTGCTGGCGTGTTGCCTTTGTAGTTGGTATCCGTGGTGTACTCAGCCTCGGTGTAGGTGTAAGAACCAACCACGTTTACGCTCGCAGACAGTGCCGCTTTCGCTTCAACTTCAACGCCACGCGCACGAATTTCACCACCTTCAACCGAGAAGAATGAGCCCGCAGGGTCAGCCATCAGGTTGTTGGTTTTGGTCAATTGGTACACCGCGCCGGTCAATACAATCGGACGATCGCTCGGCACATATTTCAGGCCCGCTTCATACTGCTTACCTGTAGAAGGTGAGAAAAGATTACCCTGCGCGTCGGTCTGTGAAGCAGGTTCAAACGATTCACTGTAGCTGAAATACGGTGTGATACCGTTATCAAACAGATAGTTAACACCACCACGCCAGGTAAACTGAGTGTCATCGCGTTTGGAAGTGGTACCAGCCACGCGGTTGTAGGATTCCTGATCGGCCCAGTCATAACGACCGCCCAACGTCACCAGCACTTTATCCCATTGCGCCTGGTCCTGAACATAGAGGCCCGTTTGCTTCTGTTTGTTCAATACCTGATACGCGCCTGACGGCCCAGGGTGTGAACCGAAATCGAAATCGCTGCTGTCAATGTTGTAGATATCGGATGGCGCAACGGAACCGGCATAGCCAAACCAGGAATCGATGTCATTGCGCATGCGCATGAAGTCAACGCCGGTCAACAGCGTGTGATCGACAGAACCAGTGGCAAACTTGCTTTGCAGTTGCGTATCAACAGAGAAATTCTCTAATTTCTCATTATCGATAACATACTGACGGGTCAACGTATGGCCCCACTCGGACTGCGGAACGTTAGCGCAAGGACTGGTTTTCGGATCTTTCGAATAGAGCGGATCGGAACACATACCGTAACCGTACACGCTATTCTGCGACACTTTAACTTGCGCGTAACGCAGGTTCTGACGCACCGCGAAGGTATCGTTGAATTCGTGGTCAAAGCTGTAGCCAACCATTTTCTGGTTGCGCGAGTATGTATTGTTTTCTGCACCTTCATTGAAGTCAGTAGGCAGACGATCGCCGTTTGGCAGCGGATCGACCGTTCCCTCTTTTGGCAGCCAGCCGTAGTAACCGGTTTCCGGTTCATTCTGGAAGTAAGAGAGGAAGGTAAAGTTAGTTTTGTCATCAGGACGCCATGAGAAAGACGGCGCGATGGTATAACGCTGCTCTTCAGCACGCTCCTGCTGAGCATTGTTCGAACGAGCCAGACCCGTTAAGCGGTACGAGTACACGCCGTCGTCATCTATTGCATCGCTGAAGTCAAAGCCGGTCTGGAACAGGTTATCGGTGCCCATTTTGAACTGGATCTCTTTCAGCGGTTCCGTGGTCGGACGCTTACTTACCATGTTCAGCAAACCACCCGGGCTGCTTTTTCCGTACAGAACGGAAACCGGACCACGCATGATTTCAGCGCGCTCCAGCATATAAGGATCTACCACCGCGTCGTTATAGAAGTTGCCCTGCATCTTCATACCGTCGAGGTAGTTATTCTGACTCTGACCATCCGCCGCAAATCCGCGAATCACCAAATAGTCATAAGTATTTGAAGCGCCACGAGTTCCCACAGCAACACCTGGGGTATAGCTCAATGCTTCTTTCACCGATCTTGGTTGATGTAACGCCATCTCTTCAGCGGTCACCACAGAAATAGACTGAGGTACCTTTTCAATAGGCGTATCGGTTTTGGTCCCGGTCGCAGACTGACGCGCCGCGATGGTGGCCGCAGGTCCCCAGGCACTCTCTTGCGGGGCTGAGGCAGAAACAGTGATGGTGTCTTCTTTAGTAGTTGTGTTGTCTGCTGCAAAGCTTGATGCACTCACGCCACTGACGGCGGCCGCAACAAAGAATGCAAGTTTACGGATTGAGGTGTTGACTGGTTGTCCAGTTCTTAAACGCGCCATTGGTTTTTCTCTGATGAAGTAGTGACGAATGATAACGTAAACGATAATTATTATTAGCCGCAGAATAATAGACGAAACGGAAAGTGCATAGCAAGCAGGAAACGCCCCTGGTAAGCGCGAGGGAATAATAATTAACCAGAGTGATTGCATGGGATTAATAAAAAAGAAAAGCCCCCGTGGTAAACGGAGGCTTTATGGAAAAACCTTGAGGTTTATTTGCTGCCGAACATGTCCTTAATCCAACCTGCAACACCATCACTTGATTCAGGCTGCTGCTGCGGTTGTTGTTGCTGTTGTTGCGGCTGCTGAGTCTGTGGTGGCTGTGACTGACTAAACGGATTGTTGTTCTGCTCAGCCTGCTGGCTTTGCTGGCACAACCCGTCCGGATTAGTGGTCCACACTGGCAACACACGATCCCCGCCACCGCCACACTGGAAGTAGCCTGCGCTATCAACGCCCATATCAACGATGTCTTCCGGTGGATTAAGTACCAGCGGAATTGGCGTCTGGTTAGCCAGATAACGTTGATAAAGCGACATCGCCCCGCTCGCACCATACAACTTGGTCGGCTGGTTGTTGTCACGCCCTACCCATGTAATGGCGACTTCTTTGCCATCAATGCCCGCAAACCAGGTATCCACGTTATCGTTGGTGGTACCCGTTTTTCCTGCTAAGTGCAGGTTCGGATATTTGCCACCTAACGCACGACCAGTACCGCGAGCCATAACCTGCTGCATGGTAAACAGCGTCATGTATGCGGCCTGTGGTGGAACAGCCTGCTCCGCCTGTGGGAAGCTTTGGTACAGCACGGTGCCATCTTCAGCAATAACCGAACGCAAGGCTGAAAGCGTTGCCCGGTTGCCGCCGCTGGCGATGGTCTGGAATGCCTGAGCCACTTCAATTGGCGTCAGGTTCAGCGCACCCAGCAACATCGCAGGAACCGGATGTAACTGGTTCTGCGGCACGCCAAGCTTGACCCAAGTGTCGGTGACCGCAGGCAGGCCCAGCGCCATCCCCAGGTTGACGGTTGGCACGTTCATGGAACGCGTCAGCGCATCCACTAGCATGACCTTGCCGCTCTCACTGTAACGACGGTCATCGTTTTGTGGCGACCACACTTGCCCGTTCGGTTGCTTCAGCGCGATTGGCGCATCGGCAATCCAGGTATTCAGACGGTAAGCGTCCGGCTGGCTTAATGCCGTCAGATAGGTCGCTGGTTTTGCCAGAGAACCGATAGAACGGCGTGCCTGCATCGCGCGGTTAAAGCCCGCAAACTGCGTTTCCGCTCCGCCGACCATCGCACGAACTTCACCGGTTGAACGGTCAACAATGACCATTGCCGCTTCAAGATCTTTCAGTTTGCGCGAGTTACGCAGAACCGGAACCCCTTCACTCACCGCTTTTTCTGCCGCATCCTGAGAAACGGAGTCGAAAGTGGTGAAGATCTTCACGCCGGACAAGTCTTTAACTTTGTCGCCAAGTTTGGTCTGGAGCTCATTACGAACCATCTGCATAAAAGCAGGCTGCGGTGAAATCACACCACCACGCGGTTGCACACCCAGAGGGCGTGCGCTCAGCATGTCGTAAAGTTCCTGGTCAATCACCTTCTGCTCTTGCAGCAAGCGCAATACAAGGTTACGACGTTCCAGCGCCAGTTTCGGGTTACGCCATGGGTTATAAATCGACGCGCCTTTTACCATGCCCACCAGCAATGCTTGCTGATCGAGGCTCAGTTCTTCTACCGGGCGGCCAAAGTAATACAGGCTCGCCAGTGGGAAACCGCGAATTTCATTGTCACCGCTCTGGCCGAGGTACACCTCGTTCAGGTACAGCTCAAGGATGCGATCTTTGCCGTAACGCGCATCCATGATCAGCGCCATGTACGCTTCGTTCGCTTTACGCCAGTAAGAACGCTCGCTCGATAAGAACAAGTTTTTGACCAACTGCTGCGTCAGCGTACTTGCGCCCTGCACGGTACGGCCAGCAGTCAGGTTCGCCAGCACCGCACGGCCAATGGAGAAGAAGCTAATCCCATCGTGCTCATAGAAATGGCGGTCTTCTGTTGCGATCAACGTGTCGACCAACAGCTCCGGGAAACCGGTGCGCGGCACAAACAGGCGCTGTTCACCGTTCGGTGAAGACAACATGGTGATCAAGCGTGGATCCAGACGGAAGAAACCGAAGCTGCGGTTGTTATCCATGTTCTGGATGGATTCCAGATGGTCACCATCAAAATTCAGACGTGCGCGGATCTGCCCTTCTTTACTGTCAGGGAAATCAAACGGACGGCGGATCATCTCAATGCTGTTGCCCTGTACCGTAAACTCACCAGGGCGCGTCATCTTCGTCACCTGACGGTATTGGGTCGCTTCCAGCAGGTTAACCATCTCTTTTTTGCTGTACGGCATGTCTGGTTCAAGGTTCACCATACGGCCATAGACTGCCGCCGGGAGCTGCCAGACTTTCCCATCAATACGGGTACGGATCTTCTGATCCAGGTAAACACCGTAAATCACGAACAGCACAGCAAAGACAACAAACAGTTTTACCAGGAACCAGAACCAACGGCGCTTTTTACGTGGCGGGCGGCCATTGCCATTGCCACTACCTTTTCCTTTACGTGGCGGCATCGGTTCCTCGTCTTCATAATCATCATCGTAATCCGCGTCATATTCCTCTTCACGGACACGACGACGGCTTACTTTCTCTTTCACAGGACGTGAAGGTTTTCCTTTACGTCCAATCGGTTCGCGGTCATTCCCCGCCATTGCTTTCTCCACCAAAAATAAGGCGCACGGCCTGATTCTCCTCATCTCAACTCAAGTCGAAAGAGGAAATCTCTCAAAGTTATTGGTACTTTTTGGTACGCCGCGTAGGCAGCGCGTCTGCTGGCGAGTCCGGCCAGACGTGTTTTGGATAACGTCCTTTCATCTCTTTTTGCACTTCCCGATACGCACCGTTCCAGAATGCGGTTAAATCACGCGTAATCTGCAATGGGCGCTGTGCCGGGGAGAGCAACTCCAGAACCAGTGGCACACGGCCTTCGGCAATCACCGGAGTTTGAGCTTCACCAAACATTTCTTGCATACGCACCGCAAGAACTGGCGGGTTTTCATCATCATAGCGAATGGCTATCTGGCTTCCAGTCGGCACAGTGTAATGAGTTGGCAGCGCACTATCCAGACGTACGCGTGCGTTCCAGTCGATCAGGTTCTGTAACGCCCGTGTGACATCAATGTTTTTTAACGCGCGAAGCGAGTGTACACCATGCAGTTCGGGTAATAACCAGCGGTCTAAATCACGCAGCAATGCCTCGTCTGACACGTCTGGCCATTTAAGTTCTGGCAACCATTTTGCTGCACATACCAGGCGTGTTCTTAACTGATGCGCATGTGCCGGCCAGTTAAGCACTGACAGACCTTTCTCACGAATACCATTAAGCATTGCCTGGTGGAGCTCATCTTCGGAAGGTTTCGCCAGTGGCTGAACTTTCACTACAAGTTTGCCTATCTGAGTGCGGCGAAACGCCTTTAAAGTACCTTGAGTTTCATCCCACTCAACGGTGTCACTTTCGGTCAGCAACGCCGGGCACTGTAGCGTTAGCGACTCAATATCCAGCGGGATAGCCTGCAAAATACGCGCATCAGGCGTATTGCTGCCCTGCAATAATAGCGGTGCTAACAGCCATTCGTAGCGAGTTAGCGGATCATCCTGGTTAAGCATCGCGCCCATGCCGTTAGCTAGCTGGTAACGACCATCCAGTCCACGACGACGGGCAATTCTGTCGGGGAAAGCTTGTGCCAGTAACGGTGCGGCAAGAGAAAAATCTGCTTCTCCACCACGGCTGTTAAGACGCTTAAGAAGCTGAGAACTACGCTGCTGCCAATTCTCCTGACGTCGGCTAAAAGCGTTACGCAAATCACTGTCCTGACCACGTGGTGGCTCCTCAAGAATCGCGACAAGCCGTGCAGCGGTTGCCTGTTGGTCGGCATCTTTAGCGTTAACCAGCATCGCGGCCAGACGAGGTTCGTTACCCATGTTCGCCATTTTTTGGCCGACTGGCGTGAGTTTGTTTTGCTCATCGAGCGCTTTGAGCTGGCGCAACAGGGTTCTTGCAGCCACTAAATTGGCGACAGGCGGTGCATCAAGCCAGGTCAACTGGTCCGGTTCCTGGCAACCCCATTGCAGTAAATCGAGTAGCAGGCCAGAGAGGTCGCTTTGCAGGATTTCTGGTTCACTTTGCAGGCTCGCGCGTTCTGCCTGCTCGGCGCTGGTTAAATGCAAACAGATGCCAGGCTCAAGACGACCCGCTCGACCGGCGCGTTGAATCATCGACGCCTGGCTAATTCGTTGGGTGATAAGCCTTGTGAGCCCAGTGCGAACGTCAAAACGCGCGACGCGCTCCTGGGCGCAATCCACCACCAGGCGAATACCTTCAATCGTCAGGCTTGTTTCGGCAATGTTAGTCGCCAGCACCACTTTGCGAGTGCCGTTTGCCGCCGGGAGAATTGCTTTGCGCTGTTCGCTTAAAGGCAGTGCACCGTATAACGGACAAAGCTGAATATCACTTGTGACGCGCTCTTGCAGCTGTTGCATAACACGCTGAATTTCACCCACTCCGGGTAAAAACAGCAACAGAGAGCCCGACTCATCGCGCAGTAAATTCGCCACGGCAATGGCAACGGCTTCATCAAAACGCTGATGAGTAGAGAGCGGGCTATAGCGGCGCTCGACAGGAAAAGCTCGCCCTTCAGAACTGATTACCGGAGCTTCCGGTAAACATTGCTGAAGGCGCGCATTATCAAGCGTTGCCGACATAATCAGCAGTTTAAGATCGTCACGTAACCCTTGCTGGACGTCGAGTAACAACGCCAGCGCCAGATCGGCTTGCAGGCTACGTTCATGGAATTCATCGAGGATCACCAGCGCAACACCTGAAAGCTCAGGATCGTGCTGAATCATGCGCGTCAAAATACCTTCGGTTACCACTTCAAGCTGAGTGTTCGGCCCAACACAGGTTTCGGCACGCATCCGGTAGCCGACTGTTTCACCAGGTTTTTCACCCAATAACTCAGCCAGGCGCTGTGCAACATTACGCGCAGCCAGGCGACGTGGTTCCAGCAGTAGAATGCGACCGCCTAGGTTTGCCTGCCGTAAAATCTGCAACGGTAGCCACGTCGATTTACCCGCCCCCGTTGGGGCGCTCAGTAAAACCTGGGACGCATTTTGCAAGGCGTTAAGAATATCGGGTAGCACTGCGGCAACCGGTAATGACGGCACAAACGGCTCCAAACGGGTATGATGCGAAGTTCGCTATTGTAGCATCAAGCCAATTCATAACGAGAGACCACTATGGCTGAAACTCGCCGTCTGTTTTTTGCCCTCGAATTACCTAAAGAGGTACAACAACAGATTATCCAGTGGCGCGCCACACAGTTTCCAGAAGATTCCGGGCGACCGGTCGCTGCTGCAAATTTGCACCTGACGCTCGCCTTTTTAGGTGATATCAGTGCTGAAAAGCAAAAAGCACTCAGCCTGCTCGCCGGGAGAATCCGCCAAAGCAGTTTTACCCTGACAATTGATGATGCAGGGCAGTGGTTGCGGTCAAACGTGGTGTGGATTGGCCCACGTCACGCCCCTTTAGGACTTATTCAACTTGCGAATATGTTACGCTCCCAGGCGGCGCGCAATGGTTGTTACCAGAGCCCGCAGCCTTTTCATCCGCATATCACGCTTTATCGCAATACACCGCGCGCGGTTTCTATTCCTCCACCCAATTTTCGCTGGCAATACAAAGTTGAAGACTTCGTATTGTATGAGTCAGTTTTCAAGCACGGGCGAACGCATTACCTGGAGCTACAGCGCTGGTCATTAAGCAATAAGGAAGAGTAAATGGAGTTTAGTCCCTCACTACAACCGGCCACACTCATCAAACGCTATAAACGCTTTCTTGCCGATGTCGTTACGCCTTCCGGTGAAGAATTGACGCTACATTGCCCAAACACCGGCGCGATGACCGGATGTGCAACACCTGGCGATACAGTGTGGTATTCCACATCAGATAGCCCGACTCGAAAATATCCCCATACCTGGGAAATAACCCAGACGCAAAACGGCGAGTTTATTTGCGTTAATACGCTGCGCGCTAATGCGGTCGTGAAGGAAGCATTAAGTTCGGAAAGCATTTCAGAATTAATTGGTTACACAACCATTAAAAGTGAAGTGAAATACGGTGCAGAGCGCAGCCGCATTGATTTTATGTTACAGGCAGATTGCAAGGTTAACTGCTATATTGAAGTAAAATCAGTCACGTTATCAGAACAAGGAAATGGCTATTTTCCGGATGCCGTAAGCCTGCGAGGGCAGAAGCATTTGCGAGAGTTGATGAACGTGGTTATGCAGGGCGAACGCGCGGTGCTGCTATTTGCAGTATTGCATTCTGCTATCACCCAGGTTTCCCCGGCACGCCACATCGATGCCAAATACGCGCAATTATTATGCGAGGCGCAACAGTGTGGAGTTGAAGTTATCGCTTATAAGGCTGAACTTTCAGCCCTTGGGCTTACTCTAATTTCGCCGTTGCCTGTCTGTTTATAATTTTTTAATAAAGAGCAGTTAACGTTTGTCTGTTTTGTGTGCTGGTGGCTCGCGTAAATACGCTTTTCTTCACAGGCTTGTCAAGAGAGGAATTTATATAATTGCCATCCTGAAAAGCATCTGCTATTTATAGCGGCCTGATTTTCCCCCGAACAGGGGACCGATAGTGCGTGTTAAGGAGAAACAACATGCAAGAAGGGCAAAAGCGTAAAACATCGTCCCTGAGTATCCTCGCCATCGCTGGGGTGGAGCCATATCAGGTGAAAGCGGGCGAAGAGTATATGAACGAAGCCCAGCTGTCGCACTTCAAGCTTATTCTTGAAGCCTGGCGTAGCCAACTTATGGATGAAGTTGATCGCACGGTAACGCATATGCAAGACGAAGCAGCAAACTTCCCGGACCCGGTAGACCGTGCAGCCCAGGAAGAAGAGTTCAGCCTCGAACTGCGTAACCGTGACAGGGAACGTAAACTGATCAAGAAAATCGAGAAGACACTCAAGAAAGTAGAAGACGAAGACTTCGGTTTCTGCGAGTCCTGTGGTGTTGAAATCGGCATCCGCCGTCTCGAAGCTCGCCCGACAGCTGATTTGTGCATTGACTGTAAAACGTTGGCAGAAATTCGCGAAAAACAAATGGCCGGTTAACGGCTCGCAATTTCAGATTACTCATAATGGCGGGATACTCTCCCGCCTTATTTATTTCTGGCCTACCGCAGCAAATCATGAACACACCGCACTACATTGGGCGCTTTGCCCCCTCACCTTCGGGTGAACTCCATTTCGGCTCGTTAATTGCCGCACTCGGCAGCTACCTGCAAGCACGCTCAAAACAAGGCCAATGGCTGGTACGTATTGAAGATATCGATCCGCCACGTGAGGTACCGGGCGCTGCTGCTACTATATTGCGGCAACTGGAACATTACGGTTTGGAGTGGGATGGTGACGTTTTATGGCAATCCCAACGACACGAAGCCTACCGCGAAGCACTCTCATGGTTACATCAGCAAGGGCTGAGTTATTACTGCACTTGCACGCGCAGCAGAATTCAGCAAATTGGCGGTTTTTACGATGGCCATTGCCGCACGTTAAACCATGGTCCTAATAATGCCGCGTTGCGTTTAATGCAACATCACCCGGTATTAAGTTTTGAAGATAAACTTCACGGGACGTTAATAGCCGACGAACAACTGGCTCGTGAAGATTTCATCATTCACCGCCGGGATGGGTTATTTGCCTATAATCTTGCTGTGGTAGTGGATGATAATTATCAAGGTGTGAGCGAAATTGTACGTGGCGCAGATTTAATTGAGCCAACGGTAAGACAAATTTCGCTGTATCAACAATTTGGTTGGACGGTGCCTGATTACGTGCATTTGCCCTTAGTACTTAATGAGAATGGGGCAAAACTTTCTAAGCAAAATCACGCGCCAGCCCTACCGCAAGGCGATCCACGTCCGGTTATTCATGCTGCGCTGGCATTTTTGAATCAACCAGAAATTGCCCATTGGCAAGATTTGACGCTCAACGAGTTACTCAGTCAGGCGGTGCAAACCTGGTCGCTTGAGGCTATTGAACCAGGCTCGGCGTGAATACGCCATTCTCAAATGCCACGCACTGAGCTATGATTAGCCGCTGTTTTTTTTGTCCCTATGATTGACACTGCCGAGGTGTACTATTTTTACCCGAGTCGCTAATTTTTGCCGCAAGGTGCTTAACCGCGATGACGTCGTGGTCGAGGAGATTGAAGATCTCCCGCAAATCACGGTAATTCCGCGTGACCAGCACGCTCTGTCCCGCAAAGATATCAGTGAAAATGCCCTCAAGGTGCTCTATCGTCTGAACAAAGCAGGCTACGAGGCTTACCTCGTGGGCGGCGGTGTCCGTGACCTTTTGCTCGGCAAACAGCCGAAAGACTTTGATGTCACGACCAGTGCTACGCCAGATCAAGTGCGTAAACTGTTCCGCAACTGTCGTCTGGTGGGTCGTCGCTTCCGTCTGGCGCACGTGATGTTTGGGCCGGAAATCATCGAAGTTGCTACTTTCCGTGGTCACCACGAAGAGCAAAAGTCTGACAAACAGACTTCGCAGACCGGTCAAAACGGTATGTTGCTTCGTGACAACATCTTCGGTTCTATCGAAGAAGATGCACAACGCCGCGATTTCACAATCAACAGCCTCTATTACAGCGTGGCTGATTTCTCTGTTCGCGATTATGTCGGTGGCCTGCGTGATTTACGCAATGGCGTTATCCGTCTGATTGGCGATCCTGAAACACGCTACCGTGAAGACCCTGTACGTATGCTTCGTGCAGTGCGCTTTGCAGCCAAGCTGAATATGACGATTAGCCCGGAAACTGGCGAACCAATTCCGCGCTTAGCGACCTTGATTAACGATGTACCACCTGCTCGTTTGTTTGAAGAATCACTGAAACTTCTGCAAGCTGGCCACGGTTATCCAACTTACGAATTACTGCGCGAATATCAGCTGTTCCAGCCGTTATTCCCGACCATCACCCGCTACTTTACCGAGCAGGGTGACAGCCCGATGGAACGCATGATCGTTCAGGTGCTGAAGAATACCGATAACCGCATTCAGAATGATATGCGTGTTAATCCGGCCTTCTTGTTCTCTGCCATATTCTGGTATCCGCAACTTGAGATGGCCCAAAAGCTGACTCAGGAAAGTGGCCTTGCCTATATGGACGCTTTTGCACTGGCGATGAACGAAGTGCTGGATGAAGCTTGCCGTGCGCTGGCGATTCCAAAACGTATCACCACGCTGGTTCGTGATATCTGGGGCCTGCAGCTTCGCCTGTCACGCCGCCAGGGAAAACGCGCATGGAAGCTGATGGAGCATCCTAAATTCCGTGCAGCTTACGATTTGCTGGCACTGCGTGCTGAAGTGGAAAATAACCAGGAATTACTGCGCCTGACCAAATGGTGGGGTGAGTTCCAGGTTGCAGCTCCGCCGGCACAGAAAGATATGCTCGATGTTTTAGGTGATGAGCCAGCAGTACGCCGCCGCCATCGTCGTCCACGCAAGCGTGCACCACGCAGCGGTGGAAGTGCATGACGCTTGCGTACATCGCACTCGGCAGCAACCAGGCGTCTCCGCTTGAGCAAGTGACTCATGCGTTAGACGCCATTGCAACCATTCCGCAAAGCCGGGTGGTTGCAACATCTTCGTACTACCGCACTCCGCCGCTCGGCCCGCAAGACCAACCTGATTATCTCAATGCTGCTGTTGCCCTGGAAACCGAACTGTCTCCTGAAGCATTACTGGCCCATACTCAACGTATTGAGTTGGAGCATGGTCGCGTGCGCAAAGCTGAACGCTGGGGGCCACGCACGCTTGATCTCGACATTATGCTGTTCGGTAATCTGACTGTCGCAACACCAACGCTTATCGTGCCGCATTATGATATGAAAAATCGCGCGTTTATGTTGATTCCGCTGCTGGAAATTGCACCTGACTGCACCTTCCCCGACGGCAAGCGCGCCGCTGATATTTTAGATACTCTCTCCCAGGATGGGATTACGTTTTGGTAACCACGGACGTGTTCTGTTTGCTAATGTAGCGATTTGACCTCTCATTCTTATTTCTCTGGGATTGCCATGAAACCAATCACCATGTCTCAGTTGCGCCAGTGGAAACAGGCTCAACGCAAATTCGCCACCATCACCTCTTATGATTTCAGCTTTGCAAAACTGTTTGCCGATGAAGGCATTGGTGTGCTGCTGGTTGGCGATTCATTAGGGATGACTGTTCAGGGGCACGACTCCACTTTACCCGTTACCGTGGAAGATATTGCCTACCACACTCGCGCGGTACGTCGTGGTGCTCCAAACTGCCTGCTGCTTGCAGACCTGCCATTTATGGCATATGCCACACCTGAACAAGCGTTTGCCAATTCAGCCATCGTTATGCGCGCTGGTGCTAATATGGTCAAAATCGAAGGCGGACGCTGGTTGGTTGAAACAGTCAAAATGCTGACCGAACGTGCCGTTCCGGTATGCGGGCATTTGGGCCTGACGCCGCAATCCGTGAACATCTTCGGTGGCTATAAAGTCCAGGGACGTGATGAGGCAGCCGCACAGACACTATTCGATGATGCCGTGGCACTCGAAGCGGCAGGTGCACAATTGTTGGTGTTGGAATGTGTTCCGGTCGCTCTGGCAAAACGCATCACTGAAGCGCTGAGCATTCCGGTCATCGGTATTGGCGCGGGTAATGTCACTGATGGACAGATTCTGGTTATGCACGATGCATTTGGTATCACCGGTGGCCATATTCCAAAATTTGCCAAAAACTTCCTTACAGGAAACGGCGACATGCGAGCCGCGGTACGCCAGTACATAGCTGAAGTTGAATCAGGCACCTACCCAGGTGAAGAACATAGTTTCCACTGACAGGAGAAGGGTTGTGTTGATTATCGAAACGATACCGCTGTTACGTCAGCAAATCCGCCGCTGGCGCCAGGAAGGCAAGCGCATCGCACTGGTGCCGACCATGGGCAACCTGCACGACGGCCATATGAAACTGGTCGATGATGCGAAAAGCCGCGCCGATGTGGTGGTTACCACCATTTTTGTGAACCCAATGCAGTTTGACCGTCCGGATGATTTAACTCGCTACCCGCGCACCTTGCAGGAAGATTGCGAGAAACTAAACCGTCGCAAAGTCGATTTGGTGTTTGCCCCTGCCCCAGCCGATATTTATCCACAAGGACTGGACTCACAGACCTTTGTTGAAGTCCCTGGGCTTTCTACCATGCTCGAAGGCGCAAGTCGCCCAGGCCATTTCCGTGGCGTCTCTACCATTGTCAGCAAGCTCTTTAACATGGTGCAACCTGATATCGCCTGCTTCGGTGAGAAGGATTTCCAGCAAGTCGCCGTGATCCGCAAGATGGTGGCGGATATGGGCTATGACATCGAAATTATCGGCGTGCCAACGGTTCGCGCAAAAGATGGCCTGGCACTGAGTTCACGCAACGGTTACCTAACTGCAGAACAACGCAAAATTGCCCCAGGTTTGCATAAAGTGATGCAGTCTCTGGCAGATAAACTGCGGTCTGGTGAGCGTGATACCGAAGAAATGTTGGCTATCGCCGCCACCGAACTGAATGAAAAAGGTTTTCGTTCTGACGACCTACAAATCCGCGATGCCGATACCTTGTTAGAGCTGAACGTTGAGAGTAAACGTGCGGTGGTATTAATGGCTGCATGGCTTGGTCAGGCGCGTTTGATTGATAATATTCAGGTTGATCTGGCGCAGTAGACAGCATTCATAAATCGGGCAATACTGCCCGCTTATATTCATAGAGCTGATAAAATCAGCTCTATTCGGACCCCGTAATAAAGGTTTAATTTTATGATACGCACCATGCTGCAAGGCAAACTTCACCGTGTCAAAGTGACGCAGGCGGATTTGCATTATGAAGGCTCCTGCGCCATCGATCAGGACTTCCTTGAGGCGGCAGGCATTCTGGAATATGAAGCCATTGATATTTATAACGTCACCAACGGTAAGCGTTTTTCAACTTACGCTATCGCGGGTGAGCGCGGTTCAAAAATCATTTCGGTGAATGGTGCTGCAGCGCATTGTGCTGATGTGGGCGACATTATGATTATTGCCACTTACGTGACTATGCCAGATGAGCAAGCACGCACCTGGCAGCCGAAAGTCGCCTATTTCGATGGCGACAACGAAATGAAACGTCTCGCGAAAGCCGTACCGGTTCAGGTTGCATAACAACCTCCGAACGAATGAAAAAGACCTGCTTTGTTAAGCAGGTCTTTTTTTATCTTAAGACTTAGTCTGGTTACTAATTAGCCGTGACATCGTTTCTAGCGAGTCAGTTCTCAGTATATAAAGCCGTTTTAGCAAAAACGGATTATCCCCCGGCTTCACTTTCCCACGCACTGTCGTCACTGCCATATGGAACCCCGCATCGTTAGCGGCTGTTACCGCCTTATCGTTGTAACCGCCGAACGGATACGAAAGGTATAAAACATGCGGATTAAACTGCGCAAGCGCGCGTCGCGAGTGTTCAAAATCAAGCAGGATATTACGATAGGTGCGGCGTAAAAGTGTCGGCTGACGATTAGCGTCAACGCGATGCAAGAAATGGGTATGCGACTGGATATCAAACACATCCTGGCTGGCCTGTAATTCCGAGATACTCATAAATTGCAGCGTTTTCGGGTTCCAGGTTTGCGGATGCGCCTTGATGCGTGAAGAAATAATAAAGGACGTCGCTTTGAATCCATACTCTTTAAGAATCGGATAAGCGTAGCGATAGACCGATTTCAGCCCGTCGTCAAAGGTAATCACTACCGCCCGCGCAGGCAGATTCATACGGTTACGCACGTAGCCTTCGAGCTGATACATCGTAAGGGTGGTGTACCCCGTATCGCGCAACCAGGTCATTTGGTTGCTGAAAGCTACCACCGAGGTAGTTGTTGATGTATGGCGAAAGCGTGTGTTCTCTTCATCACGCAAAATATGGTGGTAGGTGAGTACCGGAATACCATTGTCCTGCTGCGCATCGAGACTGCTGACATACCCAAGACGATTGCCAATACGAATTTGATACCAGGTTTGGTTTAAATGGTCTTTCAGACTGGCAATAATTGGGTAGCGTAAATTATCGGCCAATGTACCAAACGTGGCGCTGCGGGTATCCGGTTCGTTATACACGGTAACATCACGGAAAGTGACCAGATTTTGGTTGCTCAGCGGTTTATTCAGGTCACCAAGTCGGTCTTCAATTCGTTGCTTACCAACAACCGGTTCAAGATGCGCTTTATCAATAAAGCCGGTGCCAAAACCAAAGTTAAATTCGTAATAGTCTGCCGCCATTGGCACGACCGCCAGAATCTGCCCTTCCTGAACAGTGCCAACAGAGATGACTTTATCCCCCACCTGCGCCCAGATATCAGCATCTTCAGTGGTTTGCATATATTGCGCGGGAGTGTGATTGCTGCTGAGCAGACTGGCATTAGCGCTACTGCCACAAATCAGCATCAGCACAGCAAAAATAAGGCGAGTTAGCATAACGAATTTGATAGCACTGAGTGTCTCAACGACGGAAAGAGGGTGTCATTCTAACAAAAGCCCACCCAATACCAACCTTTCAAATCAATATTGGTGGAGTAACACAAATGGTGGATTTTTTTGCTGTTGATGCCAGAGGCTGGTGATGTCATCGCCGCCCTGCTCAACAATGCGGTCACGGAACTCTTCGCTGGTCAGCGTTTCTCGATGCATACGCATCGCAAATAGCACAGGCAGCGTGACGCCAGAGATCACTTCACAATGGGAATGTTGGTGGCTCATGAGTGCAGCCGTACGATAAGGTGCAGCCCCGGTTTTATCGGTCAGAAAGACCACTCCATCCCCAGAATCGCAGTTGTACAATGCATCACACATCATACGGCTCAGCATATTGGTGCTAAGCCCATTCCAATAATTCACCGCATAACATTGCGGTTGCGGCCCAAAACGTCGCTCGATTGCATCCAGCATATCCTGAGCGTAATAGTCATGACCGGCAATAACCCAACCTAACATGGCGTTCTCCTTTTCGCAGAGCGCAAGTGTGCCAGAGCGAAAAATTTGCCACGTGATGCTAATCAAAACGGAGTAAGAAAACTCTCAGAAACCTCCCCTTTCGGGGAGGTTAGCAGAATTAGCTGCGCAGACCGCGGCCACGTTGAATCAGATACCAGCACAAGATATAGAAGGCGGCGATAAAGCCCACCAATACTGTGACAGTAAACAGCAATGGTACGTCGTTGATACCGAGGAAACCGTAACGGAAGCCACTGATCATATACACCACTGGGTTCAGGTGGGATAAAGCCTGCCAGAATGGCGGCAATAGTGTCAGGGAGTAGAACACACCGCCTAAATAGGTCAGCGGAGTCAGCACGAAGGTTGGGATCAGGCTGATGTCGTCAAAGGTCTTGGCAAACACGGCATTGAGCAAACCAGCTAGCGAGAACAGGATTGCAGTCAATAGCAGCGTCAGGGCGACAAAAAGCCATGAGTGAACCTGGAAAGGCACGAAGAACAGCGATACTGCCGTCACCAGAATCCCAACACACAGACCGCGCGCCACGCCGCCGCCAACATAACCGGCAATGATAATGTGTGTCGGCACCGGTGCCACCAGCAGCTCTTCAATGTTGCGCTGGAACTTCGCACTGAAGAACGAAGATGCCACGTTAGCGTAAGAGTTAGTAATCACCGCCATCATGATAAGGCCCGGCACGATAAACTGCATGTAGGTAAAACCATGCATTGAGCCAATCTGTGAGCCAATCAAATTACCGAAAATAATAAAATACAGGGTCATGGTGATGACCGGCGGCACCAGAGTCTGGATCCAGATACGCGTGAAACGGTGGATTTCTTTAGTCCAGATACTTTTTAGCGCCACCCAATAGAGATGCATCATGCCTGCTCTCCTTTCGAGCCATTTACCAGCGTGACGAACAACTCCTCAAGACGGTTAGCTTTGTTACGCATACTTAATACCTGAACCCCTTGCGAGCTTAACTGACTGAAGACACTATTTATTCCTTGCTCACGCAGCACTTCTACTTCCAGAGTGGAAGTATCCACCAGCCGATATTGGTAGCCATCAAGCTTCGGTAATGGGCTTTTCGGTGCTAAATCGAGAATAAAAGTTTCTGACTTCAGTTTTGAAAGTAGTGATTTCATCGAGGTGTTTTCGACTAGCTCACCGTTTTGAATAATGCCGATATTGCGGCACAGCATTTCTGCTTCTTCAAGGTAGTGAGTGGTCAGAATAATAGTGGTGCCTTTATCGTTCAGATCCTTCAGGAATCCCCACATCGAGCGACGCAGTTCTATGTCGACACCCGCTGTTGGTTCATCAAGAATCAGCAACTTTGGCTCATGCATTAAGGCACGAGCAATCATCAGGCGGCGTTTCATACCACCTGATAACATACGTGCACGTTCGTTGCGTTTTTCCCACAGATCGAGCTGTTTCAGGTACTTTTCGCTACGCGCGATGGCTTCGTTTTTTTCAACGCCATAGTATCCCGCCTGGTGTACAACGATTTGCTGTACGGTCTCAAATGGGTTGAAGTTAAACTCCTGCGGCACCAAACCAAGCTGGCGTTTAGCATTAACAATGTCTTTTTGCAGGTCATAACCAAACACGCGTACCCGACCAGAGGTTTTATTTACCAGCGAGCTGATAATACCGATGGTAGTGGATTTCCCTGCGCCATTCGGCCCCAGCAGAGCGTAAAAGTCCCCTGCCTCAACACGAAGATCTATGCCACGCAGTGCCTGAACACCGCCGGGATAGGTTTTCGTTAACTGTTCCAGTTCTAATGCAATGGTCATTATTTGCGGTTACCTTGTTCGGTACAAAAAAGTTAAGCTGTTTAAAAATTATTTCAGTTGCACAATCAGTTGCCCTATATTACCTCAACGCACTTCATCCGTTACAGGTTGTTAACCTCCATGAAAGACATTGATACCCTCATCAGCAATAACCAGGTCTGGTCAAAACTGATGGAGGACGAAGACCCGGGCTTTTTCGAACGTTTGTCTCAGGCCCAAAAACCTCGCTTCTTGTGGATTGGCTGTTCTGATAGTCGCGTACCAGCTGAACGTCTGACTGGCCTTGAACCTGGAGAGTTATTTGTTCACCGTAATGTGGCAAACCTGGTCATTCATACGGATTTAAATTGCCTTTCTGTAGTGCAGTACGCGGTAGATGTTCTGGAAGTTGAACACATAATCATTTGCGGTCACTACGGGTGCGGTGGTGTACAAGCGGCGGTTGAAAACCCGGATTTAGGGCTAATTAACAACTGGCTGCTGCATATCCGCGATATCTGGTTCAAGCATAGTTCGCTACTGGGAGAACTCCCACCGGAACAGCGTCTGGATACACTTTGCGAGCTCAATGTGATGGAGCAGGTTTATAACCTTGGCCATTCAACCATTATGCAATCCGCATGGAAACGCGGGCAGAAAGTCACTGTCCACGGTTGGGCTTACGGTATTCACGATGGACGCTTGCGTGACCTGGAAGTCACCGCAACCAGTCGCGAATCACTGGAGCAAGGTTACCGCAGCGGGATTTCGAACCTCCAGAACTCCCATCGCAGCCACAAGAATAGAACACCTTCGCAGTAATGCTGATAGCAAAAAGGGCCTTAAAGGCCCTTTTTTAATGGATGTAGCAAAAGACTTACTCGTCCAGCAGAACCACTTTACCAACGTATGGCAGATGGCGATAACGCTGAGCGTAATCAATGCCGTAACCCACTACGAACTCATCAGGAATAGCGAAACCAACCCACTCAACATTCACTTCCACTTCGCGGCGCTCTGGTTTATCCAGCAGCGTACAAATGGCCAGTGATTTTGGTTCACGCAGGCTAAGAATCTCACGGACTTTGCTCAGTGTATTACCAGAGTCGATAATATCTTCGACGATCAGCACGTCTTTGCCGCGGATATCCTCATCGAGATCTTTCAGGATTTTCACATCGCGGGTGGTCGACATGCCGCTGCCATAACTGGATGCGGTCATAAAATCCACTTCGTGGGGCACTTGCACTTCACGGCACAGGTCCGCCATGAACATAAATGAGCCACGCAGCAAGCCAACCAGCACCATATCACTACCGCTATCACGATAATGTTCAGTGATCTCACGACCCAATTCAGCGATACGGGCTTTGATCTCCGCTTCGGGGATCATCACTTCAACAGTATGTTTCATAGTTATAACCATATGATTTAAAAATAAATCATTCGATGCTGGTTAGATTTTAACCAACACAAAATATTCAGGCCAGCAGTATAACAGCAAAACCCATTCCCGTGCCCAATTGGTAAAAAAGCCATTTATGTGATGAATCTCACACTTGTTAATAACTATAATGAATTGCTATCAAACTTTTAAGAGCGTGATAATTGTGAAAACAAATAACTCAGGTTCGCGGGTAATCGCAACCTTAACAGTCCTGTTTGCGGTACTGACTGGACTGTATTTATTAATTGGCGGGATATGGTTAGTGGCAATTGGTGGGTCCTGGTACTACCCAATTGCAGGGGTGGTGATGTTAATCACCGCATGGTTACTTTGGCAACGCAAAGCTCTGGCCCTGTGGCTCTATGCTGCACTACTGCTTTGCACCGTGGCGTGGTCTGTCTGGGAAGTTGGTTTTGATTTCTGGGCATTAACACCACGTTTAGACGTTCTGTTCTTCTTCGGCGTATGGCTGCTACTGCCATTTGTTTATCGTCATCTGATTTTACCCACTGCAGGTGCGGCTCCGGCCCTTGGTGCGGTGCTGGCGATTACCGTTGTGGCACTGGCCTGGGCGGTATTTAACGATCCGCAAGAAATCAATGGCACGCTGACTGCGGATGCAACAACGCCAACTGCCACTTCATCAACCATTCCTGATGCCGACTGGCCTGCATATGGTCGTAATCAGGAAGGCCAACGCTACTCTCCTTTAAAGCAGATCAACGATAAAAACGTCGGCCAGCTTAAAGAAGCGTGGCGTTTCCAGACTGGCGATGTGAAACGCCCAAGCGATCCGGGTGAAATCACCAACGAAGTCACTCCGATTAAAATCCGCGACACGCTTTACCTGTGTACCGCACACCAGCAGTTGTTTGCGCTGGATGCGACCACCGGTAAACAGAAGTGGAAATTCGATCCGCGTCTGGATACGAATCCTTCGTTCCAACACGTGACTTGCCGTGGTGTTTCTTACCACGAAGCAACCGCGGATAACGCGACTCCGGATGTGGTTTCAGATTGCCCACGTCGTATCATTCTTCCTGTGAATGACGGACGTCTGTTTGCCATTAATGCCGATAATGGCAAGCTTTGCGAAAGCTTTGCTAACAAAGGCATCCTGAATCTGCAAACCAACATGCCGGTCACGACGCCTGGCATGTACGAACCGACTTCACCTCCGATTATCACCGATAAAGTTATCGTGATTGCCGGTGCGGTCACCGATAACTACTCCACTCGCGAGCCGTCTGGTGTTATCCGTGGCTTTGATGTGAACAGCGGTAAATTGCTGTGGGCATTCGATCCTGGTGCTAAAGATCCCAACACCATCCCTGGTGATGAGCATCATTACACCATTAACTCACCAAACTCCTGGGCACCAGCGGCCTATGACGCGAAGTTAGATTTGGTGTACCTGCCGATGGGTGTTACCACACCCGATATTTGGGGCGGCAACCGCACGCCGGAGCAAGAGCGTTATGCCAGCAGCATCGTGGCACTGAACGCGACCACCGGGAAACTGGCCTGGTCATATCAAACAGTTCATCACGACCTGTGGGATATGGATATGCCATCGCAGCCGACGCTTGCGGATATTACGGTTAAAGGCGAAACCGTTCCGGTTATCTACGCGCCTGCGAAAACCGGTAACATCTTTGTGCTCGACCGTCGTGACGGCAAGCTGGTGGTTCCGGCTCCGGAAAAACCTGTTCCACAAGGTGCCGCAAAAGGTGATTACGTGACGCCAACTCAGCCGTTCTCGGATTTGAGTTTCCGTCCGAAGAAAGACCTGAGCGGCGCGGATATGTGGGGCGCGACCCTTTATGACCAGATGGTTTGTCGCATCATCTTCCATAAGCTGCGTTATGAAGGCATTTTCACACCACCGTCTGAGCAAGGCACGCTGGTGTTCCCAGGTAACCTGGGGATGTTCGAGTGGGGTGGGATTTCCGTTGATCCTAACCGCCAGGTGGCAATTGCCAACCCAATGGCACTGCCGTTTGTATCTAAACTGATGCCACGTGGCCCAGGCAACCCGATGGAGCCGCCGAAAGACGCTAAAGGGTCTGGCACAGAAACTGGCATTCAGCCGCAGTATGGCGTGCCGTATGGCGTGACGCTTAATCCGTTCCTCTCTCCGTTTGGCTTACCGTGTAAGCAGCCGGCATGGGGCTACATCTCTGCGGTAGATTTAAAAACCAACGAAGTGGTATGGAAAAAACGTATTGGTACCGTGCGCGACAGCTCACCGCTTCCTCTGCCGTTTAAAATGGGGATGCCAATGCTGGGTGGCCCAATTTCTACCGCAGGTAATGTTCTGTTTATTGGCGCAACCGCAGATAACTACCTGCGTGCTTATAACATGAGCAATGGTGAGAAATTGTGGGAAGCGCGTTTGCCAGCCGGTGGCCAGGCAACACCGATGACCTATGAAGCGAATGGTAAACAGTACGTCGTGATTTCTGCGGGGGGCCATGGCTCCTTCGGAACCAAGATGGGTGACTATATCGTAGCGTACGCGTTACCGGACGACGCTAAGTAAAAAACTGTCGGATGGCGCTGCGCTTATCCGACCTACGAAACTGGCGGATGAACAGACTTCTGTTCATCCGCCTTTTTTACGCCACCGTAAAGCCAAGCATCATACCGGTGTCTTCATGTTCCAGCAGATGGCAGTGCGCCATATACGCCTGCTCTTTAGAAGCCGCATGATCGAACTTCACCAACACTTCACTGCGCCCACCTTCCACGCGAACAGTGTCCTTCCAGCCTTGCCGATGTTTTTCAACCGGCTTACCGTTTTCGCTCAAAATACGGAACTGCGTACCGTGAATATGGAATGGGTGAAGCATCATGTCGCCCTCACCGGAAATCGTCCATTTCTCGTATTTGCCTTTTTCAGCCGTAAAGGCTGGCGTGTTCATATCAAATGCTTTGCCGTTAATCTTGTTGGCATTATGGAAATCGAAGCCCTGCTTACCGTGGTTCATTCCGCCATGGTTCATCTTCCCATGATCCATCTGTCCCATATTACCCATGTTGCCATGCCCGGCCATGTTCATACCCGCCATTGCCTGCTGACCATATTTGTCCATCAGCGCCTGCATCCCCATCATATCTAGCATCGGGTCCATCATCAGTTGCAGCCAGCGCTCGGTGATCCCTTCAATATTTGGCAGAGCCGGGACGGTAACCAGTTTGTCTGGCATTTCGCCGGACGCCGCAATAATCAGTGGCTGAATGTGCACAACGGGCTGGGGTTTGTCGAAAGGCTTAACCGTCATACCCATTTGTTTGACTGGCAGCGTGACGATATCAAACGCTTTACCGTCGCTCGTATCCACCAGCACTTCGAAACGCTCGCCCATCAGCATAGGAAGTTCAGTGACTTTCACTGGCTCCGCGAGTAAGCCACCATCACTGCCAATCACGTATAGCGGGCGGTTATCGCTAGCTGCAATATTGAGCGAACGCGCGTTACAACCATTGAGTAAACGCAAACGCAACCAACCACGTGGGTTGGCATGTTGAGGATAAACCGCGCCATTGCACAGCAGAGTGTCACCAAACCAACCTACTGCGGCACTCATTACGTCTAGCTGATAATCAATTTGCCCATCGGCAGCAAAGCGTTTGTCCTGGATAATCAGCGGGACATCATCGATACCCCACTGTTTTGGTAAGCGTAGCGCGCGACTTTCTTTATCATCGATTAATACCAACCCTGCGAGTCCCATCGCAACCTGATGGCCCGTTTTGCCATGCTGATGTGGGTGGAACCAACACGTTGCAGCGCGTTGTTGCGGAGTAAATTTCACGGAGCGTTTACCACCTGCGGCAATTACTCCTTGTGGCCCACCGTCAACATCACCGGGAACTTCTAAACCATGCCAGTGAACCGTGGTTTCTTCTGTGAGGTTATTATTAATCTCAACGGTGACCTCTTCGCCCTGAGTCAGTTGCAAAGCAGGTCCTAGCAAGTTGCCGTTATAGCCCCAGGTCGTTGCAGTTTTTCCATTGAATGTGCTTTTGCCCGCTTGCACAGCTAAACGAATGCTATTCTTTGCATCAGGGGCGAGAATTCCGGGGATCGGTAGTGCGGGTCTATCAGCGGCCAATGCCGCTTTACTCCAGAGCGGTAAGGCGCTAAACGCACCAATGGCAGCAGAATATTTTAGAAAATCACGACGATGCATATTCAATTCCTTTAGGTTGCAGGCGTGCCATTAAGCATAAACCCTGCCCTTACAGGAAGGTCAAGTTTAGAGCAGATAATAATTCTCGTCGTGCCTCATTTAACTGTGTTACCGTTTCGTATCTGATAAAAAGTGGTAGATGTGATGAAGATGGGAGTTAGGGCGTTAATGCTGGGTTTGTTGCTGGCTTTTTCCACCAGCAGTCAGGCACTTAGCGAGTCTGAAGCAGAAGATATGGCCGATCTTACTGCGGTATTTGTGTTCCTGAAAAATGATTGTGGCTACCAAAACCTGCCTAACGGACAAATTCGCCGCGCATTGGTCTTTTTTGCCCAGCAAAACCAGTGGGATTTGAGCAACTACGACACCTTCAACATGAAGGCGCTTGGCGAAGATAGCTATCGTGATTTAAGCGGTATTGCCATTCCGACTGCCAAGAAATGCAAATCCCTTGCCCGGGACTCGCTCAGCTTGCTCGCCTACGTGAAATAGCCCGAACTTCCACAGCCCTTTGCGGAAAGTTATGCCGTCCCAAAAGTCTTCACACAGGCTTTTGGGACACTGCTTTGAAAATAAGTTATCGGTTCTGTGCGATAAACTCTCGGTATGCGTTCACAACCTGCATAAAATCCTCGACGCCGCAGAATGACAAACTCTCTTCATCGTAGTAGTTCATCCCTTCTTCCATTTCATCACCTGAAATTTCCAGCTGATTAGCACGAATCATCACTTCTTCACCATCGAGCAACACTGTGTATTCATGCCCGACACGCTGCCACTGGCGTTCACTGCCTTTGACTGAATTTGCCGCTTCTTCTACTTCATCAAGCAAGCCGAGATTATCTTTCACTTCTTCGTTAAACCAATGGCCCACGACTTCATGACCCATCGACATACGCACTTTCACCAAACCGGTGACATCGCGCAAAAATTCATATTCCATGGTGTTTTCCTCTACCCTGCCCGGGGAAATACAGTACCCCTTAGCGTATAGAGTAAGTATCGCAGCAAAGTCGTCGAAAAACAGCGTTCAGGCACGAGCGTGGCAAATAAAAAGGGAGGCCTAAGCCTCCCTTGTCGCAGATTGGGTAAATGTTATACCGCAGTCTGGAAAATCACGCCGTCAGCTTTCTCGGTGTACTGAGAAAGTTTGTCGAAGTTCAGGTAACGGTAAGTATCAACCGCCGTCTTATCCACCTGCGCCATAAAGGTCTGGTACTCGTCAGGCGTTGGCAGTTTGCCCAGCAGTGATGCCACTGCGGCCAGTTCTGCGGAAGCCAGGAACACGTTCGCACCAGTGCCTAAACGGTTAGGGAAGTTACGGGTAGACGTTGAAACCACGGTTGAACCGTCTGCCACACGCGCCTGGTTACCCATGCACAGTGAACAGCCTGGGATTTCGATACGCGCACCGCTCTTACCAAACACGCTGTAGTAGCCTTCTTCAGTTAACTGAGCGGCATCCATACGCGTTGGTGGCGCAACCCATAGACGAGTTGGTAACTGGCCTTTGTGGCTATCGAGCAGTTTACCCGCCGCACGGAAGTGGCCGATGTTGGTCATGCAAGAACCGATAAATACTTCATCGATTTTCTCGCCGGCGACATCAGACAGCAGACGCGCGTCGTCAGGATCGTTTGGCGCACAAAGAATTGGCTCTTTGATGTCATTCAGATCGATTTCGATGATTTCTGCGTATTCCGCATCAGCATCGGCTTCCATCAACTGAGGATCAGCCAGCCATTTTTCCATGCCCTGGATACGGCGCTCAAGCGTACGACGATCGCCGTAACCTTCTGCGATCATCCACTTCAGGAGCACAATGTTAGAGCTCAGATACTCTTCGATCGGCTCGCGATCCAACTTGATGGTACAACCAGCAGCTGAACGCTCAGCGGAAGCATCGGTCAGCTCAAACGCTTGCTCTACTTTCAGAGTTGGCAGGCCTTCGATTTCCAGGATGCGGCCAGAGAAGATGTTTTTCTTACCTTTCTTCTCAACAGTCAGCAGGCCTTGTTTGATGGCATACAGTGGGATCGCGTGAACCAGGTCGCGCAGCGTAATACCCGGCTGCATTTTGCCTTTAAAGCGCACCAGAACAGACTCAGGCATATCCAGTGGCATCACACCCGTTGCCGCAGCAAACGCCACCAGGCCAGAACCCGCAGGGAAGGAGATCCCGATTGGGAAACGGGTATGCGAGTCACCGCCAGTCCCGACGGTATCAGGCAGCAGCATACGGTTCAGCCATGAGTGAATAACACCATCACCCGGACGCAGCGACACGCCGCCACGGTTCATAATGAAGTCAGGCAGTGTATGGTGAGTATTCACATCCACAGGCTTAGGATAAGCCGCCGTGTGGCAGAAGGACTGCATCACCAAATCAGCGGAGAAGCCCAGGCACGCCAGGTCTTTCAGTTCATCACGGGTCATTGGCCCGGTGGTGTCCTGAGAGCCGACAGAAGTCATTTTTGGTTCGCAGTACTGGTTCGGGCGAATGCCTTCCACGCCACATGCGCGGCCAACCATTTTCTGCGCCAGAGAGAAGCCGCGCGTGCTGGCGACAACATCTTTCGCCTGCACAAACACTTCGCTGCGTGGCAAATCCAGCGCTTCGCGAGCTTTGGTTGTCAGACCGCGACCGATGATCAGCGGAATACGGCCACCGGCACGAACTTCGTCCAGCAACACGTCAGTTTTCAGCTCGAAGTTTGCGATAACTTCGTTGGTTTCGTGGTTACGCACTTCGCCTTTGTATGGATAGATGTCAATAACATCGCCCATATTCAGGTCGTTTACGTCAACTTCGATTGGCAGCGCACCGGCATCTTCCATAGTGTTAAAGAAGATTGGCGCGATTTTGCCACCAAGCACCACACCGCCGCCGCGCTTGTTCGGCACGTTCGGGATGTCATCGCCCATGAACCACAGCACGGAGTTAGTCGCAGATTTACGCGAAGAACCGGTACCAACAACGTCGCCCACATAAGCCAGAGGGAAACCTTTTTTGTTCAGCTCTTCGATCTGTTTGATCGGGCCAACGCTGCCAGGCTGATCCGGCTCGATACCTTCGCGGGCGTTTTTCAGCATCGCTAACGCGTGCAGAGGGATATCCGGGCGCGACCAGGCATCTGGAGCTGGAGACAAGTCATCGGTATTCGTTTCGCCGGTGACTTTAAATACGGTAACAGTGATTTTCTCAGCCAGTTTTGGACGAGACAGGAACCATTCGGCATCAGCCCAGGATTTCAGCACTTTTTGCGCGTGAACGTTACCCGCTTTGGCTTTCTCTTCTACGTCGTAGAAGTTATCGAACATCAGCAGCGTGTGAGACAGCGCTTTGCCCGCAATCGCGGCCAGTTTTTCGTTATCCAGCGCGTCAATCAGCGGATGAATGTTGTAGCCGCCTTGCATGGTACCAAGCAGTTCTACAGCTTTCTCAGGGGAGATTAACGGGGAAGTGGCTTCACCTTTGGTGATAGCAGCCAGGAAACCGGCTTTAACGTAGGCGGCTTCATCAACGCCTGGCGGAACACGATTGGTAATAAGATCTAAAAGGAATTCTTCTTCACCCGCTGGCGGGGATTTCAGCAGCTCGACCAGTGCGGCCATTTGGGATGCTTCTAAAGGTTTTGGAACAATCCCATCTGCAGCACGTTCGGCTACGTGCTTACGGTATTCTTCTAGCACGACGGTTCTCCTCGCTCTCATTGTCATTTCGGTTCCGGCTATTCTCTTCACGCTCCTGTGAGACAGCAGTTTGTAGGGTAAATGCCCGGTACCGCGACGGGCAGCATAGCAGGATTTTCAGGGGGGGTGAATGTGTTTACAAAAAAGCAACATTAAATACTTGCTGAATCGTTAAGGGCAAAATGAGAGGGTTTTGTAAGGTGGATAAGCAGCGTCATCCACCATTTACACAGAATAAATAAGAAGAGTTACAGTTGTTCGCCGTTAGACTTAATCACCTGCTGATACCAGGCGAAAGATTTCTTGCGGCTGCGCTCCAGCGTTCCATTACCTTCGTTATCTTTATCTACGTAGATTAAGCCGTAACGCTTTTTCATCTCACCGGTTCCTGCAGAAACCAGGTCAATACATCCCCACGGGGTGTAACCCATAAGGTCAACGCCGTCCTCAACTACCGCTTTTTTCATCTCGGCGATATGAGCAGACATATAGTCGATACGGTACTGATCATCCACCACGCCATCGCTTCCCTGAACATCAATCGCTCCAAAGCCATTTTCAACGATAAACAACGGCAGTTGATAATGATCCCAGAACCAGTTCAGTGAGTAGCGAAGCCCTACCGGATCAATCTGCCAACCCCAGTCTGATTTTTTAACGTGCGGATTTGAAACCAGGCTTTTGGATTCGTCGTAATCCAGCTGCGGGTTGTCGTCGGTGGCTTTGGTGGCAAACGACATGTAATAGCTAAAGCCGATGTAATCGACACAACCCTGTTTCAGATCTGCGAGGTCTTCATCGGTGATATCCAGCTCGAAACCACGGCGTTCAAAATAATTGAGCAGATGTTTAGGGTACGTGCCGCGCACATGAACGTCAGTAAACCAGTAACGACGGTGCATGGCGTTCATCGCCATCATCATATCGTTAGGCGCACAGCTCAACGGGTAGATTGGGCACATTGCGATCATGCAGCCTACCAGCAGATCGGGATTGATCTCACGCGCTGCTTTCACGGCCAGCGCGCTGGCGACCAGCTCGTAGTGCGCGGCCTGGAACATCACCGGCTCACGATCCTCGCCCGGTTCATACTTCAGGCCCGAGTTGGTAAACGGTGCAAAGTCTTCGTGGAAGTTAGCCTGATTGTTGATCTCGTTAAAGGTCATCCAGTACTTCACTTTGTGCTGATAGCGGGTGAATACCACTTTGGCAAAACGCACGAAGAAATCGATCAGCTTGCGGTTGCGCCAGCCGCCGTATTCGGTCACTAAGTGATAAGGCATCTCGAAATGCGAAAGGGTAATCACCGGTTCGATACCGTGCTTCAGGCACTCATCGAACAAATCATCATAAAATCGCAGACCTGCTTCATTAGGCTCCAACTCATCACCAAGCGGGAAGATACGCGTCCAGGCAATCGAGGTGCGGAAACATTTAAAGCCCATCTCGGCAAACAGCTGAATATCGTCTTTATAGCGGTGGTAGAAATCTATTGCGTCGTGGTTAGGGTAATTTTTGCCCGGCAACACGCCGTCGGTAATTTCGCGTGGCACACCATGAGCGCCAGCGGTCATGACATCAGCAACGCTTATCCCCTTGCCGCCCTCTTTCCAGCCGCCTTCCAACTGATGAGCTGCAACCGCGCCGCCCCATAGAAATCCATCTTTAAATCCGGACATATTCTTTCCCTCAATTAGAGATCGCGAGTTTGCGACCGGTATTGCTGATTGAAATGGTAGACCGCCCCGATAAGTCCGGCGTCATTGCCATGGCTGACGGTATCGACAAACTCGCCAATTCCAAACCAGGCCAGATGTTCACGAAGCAGCGCAAGAAACCCAGGGCGTTCGACAATGCCGCCACCCACCAGAATCGTTTGCGGATCGAATAAGTTGACGAGGTTATAAAGGCCGGTACCAATACCGTTGAAAAACTCTGCGACCAGACGCTGACAAACCACATCGCCAGCGTCATAACCATCGAAAACGTCTTCACCGGTCACCTCTTCCAGCGGCCTGGCTGCGTAATCAGCGTAGAGCTGACGCAGCACGCGCATGGTGCAGGTTCCATTCATCGTGTAGTGAGGGACATCGCGCGGGCCGGCACGTTCAGTCAGCATGTAACCGAACTCCCCCGCTCGAAAACGCGCCCCATGCACCAGTTGGTTATTGCAGAAAATTGCACCGCCGATACCCGTTCCAATCGTCAGCACCAGAAAGTTGGCCATCTCAGCCGCCTTGCCTTGCCAGCGCTCAGCAAGCAGCACGCAATTTGCATCGTTTTCAATGGCAACAGGCAGCTGGGTTTGTTCTTCGAGCCACGTTTTGATAGCGAAATTATCGAACTTGCGGATCGCCCCGCCCATCGAGATAAAGCCGGTATGCGGGTTCACGTAACCTGGAGCGCTGATTGCTATTCCTTCGCATTCCGGATGTGCCGCAATCCATTTAACAATGGCCTGCAAAATCTGTTCACCGTCGCTATGACTAATCGGCTGTTTTCTCTTCTCCAGAACTTCTCCGTCTGAGGCAATAACGCCCATTTTTAGCGCCGTACCACCGATATCAAATGCAGCAATTTTCATGCGGTTCGTTCCTTAATAATGAGTCGTTCCAGGTTATTTTTATTATCGAGCGTGGAGACGAAATCAATCTTATGAACCAGTAGTTCAATTAGCAAACCGCAACCCAATAATGCTTAAACCACTTTTGAACCTCTTTAGAAAGCCAGCACGCAAGAGGCTTGTGGCTACGTGTCAAATAATCATGGCGAGATGTGCATTTATTACTGGATTTATGAACAACTTTTTTACCGGGAATTGTGATCGATGATCGGAATTAACGCCCCTGCTCAGGATCATTTTTCGGCCTGAGTCATCTTACGAGGCAAGAAATATTTCACCTGGAACTCAAACACGTTGGTGTAAAGAATCGAATAATCGATGGGGCTGTTTTCTTCGTCTATCGATTGCGTCTCCATTTTAATAATGGGATCACGAACGCTGATATGCAGCATTTTGGCTATTTCCGGGGAAGGCAGCACGGGTTGAAACGACTCATAGCAGCCCTGAATGACGACCTGACATTCGTCTTCAATGTAAGAAAATTTTGATTTCTTCATGTGATTAACCGTCAGATCAGGAAAGCGATTGACGGAAAGCCAGGTTTCTTCAAGTTGCATCGGCACGTTATCAATATGGCGTAGCCGCTTTGAATAATATACGGGTTCACCGGTAGCCAACTGCAAGCGGATGGCGATTTCCTCTGATGCCGCCTGCAACTCAAATCTCAACACCTGGCTGGTGGGCTTTTTCCCTTCGCTACGGGCAATTTCCGTAAAGCTATCCAGATGGGTGACAAAAGCCTGGAAATGCTTGTTGCGTAAATAGGTTCCTGAGCCGTGTCTACGCTCAATTAATTCTTCTTCCTCCAGGACTTTTAACGCTTTACGCAACGTATTGCGGGAGACATTGCAGTACTCCGCCAGTTCCTTTTCCGACGGGAGAATATCGCCAATGCTGTACGCTGGACTGCTAATTTTGTTTTTTAGTACATTGACAACATCTTTGTAAACCACTTTTGCACCTCTACAATTCTTTAAGAATCACTAAGTTATATTATTTCTAGTTGTTACAGCCAATCACACGTTCATTTATAAAGGACATATTAAACAACTCAGCCCTTACTAACTGTGATCAAAATTGCAGATGCTTTAGTGAATATTCATTAAGTTACCCCGCACTGAACATCAACCTATATTAAGAGGATCGAAATGAAAAATATATTATTGGTTTGTGCTGCGGGGATGTCCACGAGCATGCTGGTAAAGCGTATGAAAGAACATGCTGCTACGAATAATGTTGAAGTCAATATTAACGCGCTGGCAATTTCTGAAGCAAAAGACAGAATAAAGAAAAATGAAGCAGATATCGTACTTCTTGGGCCACAGGTGCGCTTTCAGAAAGGTGAAATAGAAGAAATAGCCCAGGGGAAAATACCTGTCGCCGTCATCGATATGAAACATTACGGGCAAATGGACGGAAAAACCGTGTTAGAAAATGCGTTAACCCTGCTTGCCAGTCATTAAGATTTTTTGTTTTAGGACATTAAGTTACGCCCCGTAATTAATTACATACTTTCGTTCCCCCATATATATACATAACCCTAAGGGACTCGTCATGAGTTTAATGGATACTTTTGAACGCGGCATGGAGAAAATCCTTGTCCCGGTTGCTATTAAATTAAATTCTCAGATACATGTTTCTGCCATTCGCGATGCCTTTATTTTGTCATTTCCTATCGTGATGGCAAGCTCGCTAATCGTTTTAATTAACTTTGCTATTCTTTCACCCGATGGTTTCATTGCTTCACTATTGCATTTAGGAACGTTATTCCCCAATTTAGCCGAAGCGCAAAAAATATTTTCTCCAGTCATGAATGGCTCCGTCAACATCATGTCCATTATGATTGCCTTCCTGGTTGCGCGAAATATTGCGATTAACTACCAGCAAGATGATTTACTTTGTGGACTTACGGCTATCGGCGCTTTCTTTGTCGTTTATACGCCTTATCAAATGGTAGGAGGGCAAGCGTATTTAACCACCCAATATTTGGGGCCACAGGGGCTTTTTGTTGCCATTATTGTCGCCATGTTGACCAGCGAGATTTTTTGCCGTCTTTCGCGTAACCCTAAAATCACCATCACGATGCCAGATGCCGTTCCTCCTGCAGTGGCCCGTTCCTTTAAGGTACTGATCCCGATTTTCTGCGTGATGATTTTCTTCTCCGTCGTTAACTACTGCCTGACGAAGATATCGCCAAATGGGCTGAATGAGCTTATTTACACACTTATTCAGGCACCGCTGAAAAATATGGGTACCAATATTTTTGCGGTGTTAATACTTGGCGTAGTCGCGAACTTCTTGTGGGTGTTGGGGATCCACGGGCCAAATACGGTCGCAGCGATTCGTGAAACCATTTTCTCTGAAGCCAATCTGGAAAACTTATCATTTGCCGCATCTAACGGGACGACCTGGGGTGCGCCTTACCCGATTACCTGGGGTGGCATAAACGATGCCTTTGCCAACTATGGTGGCTCAGGTATGACACTAGGCTTGCTGTTAGCAATATTTATTGCCTCACGCCGCGCCGATTATCGCGACATGGCAAAAATGGCCTTCGTTCCTGGATTATTTAATATTAACGAGCCCATTATTTTTGGCTTACCGGTTGTTTTGAACCCAATACTCATCATTCCATTTATTACCGTACCATTTGTTAATTCATTGGTGGGATATTTCTTTGTCAGCATGGAAATCATTCCACCTATTGCTTATGCCGTCCCCTGGACAACCCCCGGCCCGTTAATCGCATTCTTCGGAACAGGAGGAAACTGGCTGGCACTCTTTGTGGGAATATTGTGCCTGGCGATATCAACATTAATTTATTTACCTTTCGTTATTGCGGCAAACAAAGTGAACACCGCACAAGCAGCACAGTAATCATCGTCTGAATTACCCTCCTTCAGTCTCCCAAACTGAAGGAGAATAATAATTATATTTAGAGGTATAACATGTATTCAAAACCATTGAAGGTTAGCTTATTGTCTTTATCAATACTTCTGGCTTTATCCTCAACGAATGTTCTGGCGGCTAAATTAACCGTTGAGCAGCGCCTTGAGCTTCTTGAAAACCAATTATTAGAAAACCAAACTGAACTAAAGAAAACGCAGAAAGAATTAGCCAGTTATAAAAACAAAGTGGCGAGTTTAGAAAAAAACACACCACCGCAAATTGCTCAAGTCACTCAATCAGAATTATCACCAGCTGCGGATAATATCGAGAACGAGAATAAACCCGTGGGTGAGGTTTCGTCTCCGACACCAGTGAATGGCACCCAGAAAGTTGCGGTAATTAACCACGAAGGAGGGAAAACCCGCGTAGAAAGCGTCACATTAAAAGATATCAGCAAGTTTATTAAGGATGATATCGGCTTTAGCTACCAGGGTTACTTCCGCTCAGGCTGGGCGGCTTCTAATCGTGGCTCAGCACAAACCTATGCGGCAGGGTCGCTCGGCCGTTTTGGCAACGAGATGAGCGGTTGGTTCGACTTGACCCTGAATCAGCGGGTCTATAACCAGGACGGTAAAACCGCCAACGCCATTGTCACCTACGACGGTAACGTTGGTGAGCAATACAATGATGCCTGGTTTGGTGACAGCGATAATGAAAATATTCTGCAATTTAGCGATATTTTCCTGACCACCCGGGGCTTCCTTCCGTTTGCACAAGAGGCTGATTTTTGGGTAGGTAAACATAAACTGCCAGAATATGAAATCCAGATGCTCGACTGGAAGACACTCACCACCGATGTTGCCGCAGCCGTCGGTATTCAGAACTGGCAACTTGGGCCGGGGCAATTGGACGCATCCGTGAGTCGTAATGACGTTGACGTTTACTCGCGAGATTTCAGCCACACCACGCAGATGAACACCAATTCCGTGGATTTACGCTACCGCAATATCCCACTGTGGCAGGACGGATCGTTATCATTAATGGGCAAATACGCGTTTGCCAATAAAACAGACGATCAGAAATCCAATGAAGATAATGGTTCCTTCTTCAAGCTGGAGGATACCTGGATGACGACCGCCATCGTGCGCCAGAATCTGCCACGCGATGCCTTCAATGAGTTCACGCTCCAGGTTGCCAACAACTCTTATGCCAGCAGCTTCGCCAACTTCTCAGGTGCCAGTAACTCGATGGCAGCAGGGCGTTATTATTACGGCGATCATTCCGACGGCATTGCCTGGCGTCTGATTTCTCAGGGTGAGATGTACCTCGCAGACCGAATCATTATGGCGAATGCGTTAGTCTGGTCTCACGGTGAAGATGTCTACAGTTATGAGAGCGGTGCCCACAGCGATTTCAATAGCCTGCGCGCGGTGATCCGCCCGGCATGGATTTGGGATACCTGGAATCAGACCGGTGTGGAACTAAGCTGGTTTGCTCAGAAAAACAAAACGGAACAAGGCGTTAACCTGAAAGAGTCAGGATTTAAAACGACGCTTTACCATGCACTTAAAGTCGGGCCAAGTTTGCTGGGTTCGCGTCCGGAAATTCGTTTCTACGGCACCTACCTGAACATCCAGGATAACGAACTTTCGCAGTACAAGTTTAATGACGACAGCAATAACGAATTTATGGCGGGAGTTCAGGCAGAAGTCTGGTGGTAATCATCCCCTAAATATTGTGGAGCGCGTGACCCACTTTGAGAGCAGCACGTTTTACGTTAACCGCGTCATTCTGGCTGTGCCACTTGATGCCAGCAGCACAGAGAGTAAATCCTGATTAATGTATTAAACGGAGATTTCCGCGCCATCGTTGTTAACCCAGTAGATCCGAATGACGGCAATAAGTGCCAGCTGAAAGTATTGGGCATGATGGAGGGTATAACGGATGAGGATTTACCCTGGGCTGAATACCTGCTACCGCTTAACTACCAATTCACGCCTAACCAAAAAGGTGATCACGTGTGGGTAGACTTCCCTTACAACGGCGATACGCGTCGCCCGCGCATATGCGGGGCCGCTATGGATTGGCAAGGCGATGGAAAAGCAAACGTCCCGGCTGAAGCTGGTGGCAAGGGTACGGCATATACACCGCCGAGTGGTGGCGACCGTCCAGCAGGCGTTAAGGTAACCAGCCAACAAGACCAGGTGATTAACCGCAACAAACTGTTAGAAGTGCGCTCAGTCGGTGGCGGGTATCAGACCGCAAACGGCGCGCCTGCATCATTGCGTGAAGGGATAGCGCACATGTTTTTAGTCGAAAGTGTAGAAAGCGATTTTAATACTTTTGATGAAGATTTTAAGCTGGAATAAATCTATCTATCAAAGCCTCCATTTTGGGGGCTTTTTGTGCGCTGAATTATCTCAAAACTCCAGCTCATATTGTCCATGATGGATATAGGGTTTAATCTAACTAAAATTATAAGGAGATAATTCAGTATGTCGGCATCGGATTTATTGAGAGCAAAATATACCAGCGACAGACATTTAGCTATGGCAGCTCAAAACGCTTTTGGCGGTGTCATGCAATCAGCGAGAGGTGTGGCTTCAGATATATATTCAGGCGTTGAGCGGGCAAGCTGGTATTCATCATGCCTTATTCCAAAGTACAACGATGTGTGTCAGGAGCTAAAAAAAGAAGAAATAAGGATGGTCTATTCCATTCACTCGATATATAGATACCGCGATGTTATTGCTCAAATGCTGATTATATATTTCAAGCTAATAAGCAAAGACGTTAAAGATGGCAATGAGGGCGGTTCGGCGCAAAACTTTATCAGAAAGGTAACGGGCGTTTTGACTCAGATCAGAGTTGCTGGAGGCACCCGGTACGCTTTTTCTGAGGCGGCAAGTCAGGCGCTGGCACATTCTAACCTTATGTCTAAAATCGTTGTTGAGCGCATAGCGGCAAAGGCTCCAAAGGCTGTGTTTGGGCTGCAATATTTTGGCATGGAGCAAAAAGCCGCGCTGGCGGCACGACATCTTAAAGCGATGTACCCCGATTATTATTGGGCGCTCTATGAGGCAAAGCTGGAAATGCTTTATTATTTTGCCGAACCAATTATTGAGCCAATGATTAAAAAGACTTTATCCGGCGCGCTTGCCACGCTGGACGATCTGGCTGACTTCTTGAGCGAGGATTTCGGTGTTTAAAATCGAAATTGCGATGTTTATCGACGGCGTGATATTCCCTGCGCTGGTGATAGGCTTCGGCATGATATGGCTGCATTTCTTTCCTGAATATTTCGTATTACTTACATTTATCACGTCTATTGTTTTGCTGTGTATATTCCCGGACTACCCGAGGAAAGTTAAAAAAATCAAATCCAGATTCAAAAACAAATAAAAGGAATTTATATGTCTAACCCAGCTTACTTATGGTTAACGGATGAGAACGGATCGCCTATGGTTGGCGGTTCGCTGGTGGTTGGGCGCTTAGGTGCCATCGAAATGAAATCACTCACCCATAATGTGAACATCCCGACCGACTACAACACAGGGCGACTGACGGGTACGCGCATTCACGCACCAATTCAGTTTCAAAAGGAGTTTGATAGGGTTACGCCGCTATTGTACCGGGCATTAACCCGAGGCGACGTGCTCAAGTCCGGTACGATAAAAATGTACAACATCAATGAAACTGGGATGGAGCGGGAATATTTCAACATCATTCTGGAAAACGTGAAAATCACGTCCATTACTCCCGACCTGTTTCCGAGCGCTGCCACTGGCACACACCTGGAAACCATACTGGTTCATTACGAGAAGATTACCTGGAAGCACTGCGACGGCAATATTATTTATACTGACCAATGGAATACCCACGCCACTTACTGAAAAAAGCCCCCAGCTCGGGTCCTTTCGTTTTATGGCGCTACGGTAACCGCTACCGTTACGTCAGTTCCTCCCGCGGCATGAACGGTGATTGTCGCCGTACCCGCTTTGGCCTTCGGCGTGATAGTGAATACGCCGCTGGTTGGTGTCGCTGGCACATCGGCTATCGTTGCATTTAGGTACGCAAATGCCTGAGCCTTTTCCTGGAAAGTCACCTGAATACCCTCATAACACTTCACTTTCCCAACACGCCTTCAGCGCAATTCGAAATAATATTTCACGATTTCGGACAAGATTCCCAGCAAGAATCACCGTTTAAGTCAAAAATTAAACTATCAGCTCTCTATACTCGCCAGAATTGCCGCTTCCCGGCACAGCTCTACTTCTGAATACCAGGAGAAGTTAAATGAAGTTGCCCTTTAAGCCTCATATTCTTGCCATTATTTGCAGTGCCGGAATTCTGGCGGCGTCTGGTGTTCTTTTCGTTAAGAGCCAGACGATTGAACCCGCGCCCGCAGCCTCAGCCGCACAAACGGCACCGGTAGCCGCTCCAGCGACGCCAACAACTCCAGCCCCGGCGGCGCCCGTGGCGACGGCGGCTACACCACCAACGTTCAGCACCGCTCAACTCGACCAGTGGGTTGCGCCTGTTGCGCTTTATCCTGACCCGCTTTTGTCACAGGTTTTGATGGCGTCAACTTACCCGGCCAACGTGGTTCAGGCGGTGCAATGGTCACGCGATAACCCGAAGATGCAGGGCGATGCGGCGATTCAGGCGGTAGCGAACCAGCCGTGGGACCCGAGTGTGAAATCTCTCGTCGCCTTCCCGCAGTTAATGGCTTTGATGGGTGAAAACCCGGAATGGGTGCAAAATCTGGGGGATGCGTTTTTAGCCCAGCCGCAGGATGTGATGGATTCCGTGCAGAAATTGCGCCTGCTGGCGCAGCAAACGGGTTCGTTAAAAACCACGCCGCAGCAAACGGTGACCAGCACGCCCGTAACGGTTAACCAGAATACAACGGTTGCCGCACCCGCTCCGGCCACCAACAGTTCATCATCATCAAAAACCGTCGCGGCAGCGCCTGCGGAAACCATCATTAAAATCGAGCCAACCGACCCGCAGGTGGTGTATGTACCGAATTACAACCCGTCAACGGTGTATGGCACCTGGCCGAACACGGCCTATCCGCCGACATATCTCCCACCGCCTCCGGGGCAACAGTTTACCAACAGCTTTGTGAATGGCCTGGGGTTCAGTCTGGGAGTGGCGACCACCTATGCGATATTCAGTAACATCGACTGGGACGATGACGATTATCACCATCATGATGATTACCATGGCGGCGGCAGCAACAATAATATCAATATCAACAACGTGAATAACTTCAACCGTATTTCCGGGCAAAACCTCCAGAACCGCAACACGACCTGGCAGCATAATCCGGCCTATCGCGGTGGCGTTCCCTATCACGACAACGCAGTCGCCCAGCGTTATCACCAGACCAACGTTGCAGGTGGTTTGAGTGCAACACAACGCGCGCCGGTTAATCGTGATGCCCAACGGCAGGCGGCGGCCACACAGTTGCAGCAAAATAAAGGGCGTATTGACGCGGCAGCGCCGCAGCTGGCTTCGCGCGATGCCCAGCGTAAGGCTTCAACGCAGCAACTGAATCAGATTGCCCAGCGCAATAACTATCGTGGCTATGATTCGCAAAATACCGACGCGCGCCGCGATGCCGCAAAACAGCAGTTCAACAACTCGACATCCCAGCAGCGTAAAGACGCGGTCAAAAATCAGGTCAATCACCCGACCGCGCAGCAGCAACAGCGTCGTGAAACGGCTAAATCGCAAGCCAACCATCCGACTGCTCAGCAACAACAGCGTCGCGATAACGTCCAGCAACACCGGAGTAGTGGCAATCTTGGTCAGGAACAACGCCTGCAACGCACTGCGTCCACACGTTCAAATGCGTTTAGCGGCAATGACAGCCGCTCCCCTTCCTGGCAGGCACAAAGTCAGCGCGGGCAGCAAAGTCTTAATCGCGCCAGTCATCAACAACGCCCGGCAAACCGAGAACGTCCAGCTGAGCATCGTGAATTTCATCGTCGCTAACGGGGAGGCATCATGAAAAATCGTATGAAGTTAAGTGCACTTGTAATGTTGATGCTGCCTGCCTTTGTTCAGGCGCAACAAATGTTTACCACGCCCGAAAAGGCGGCCACCTCATTTGCTACGGCGGTGATAAACCAGGATGAAGCGGCGCTGACCGAAGTGCTGGGCGATAACTGGCGGCAATATTTGCCAGACGAAAAAGCCGACCCGGAAGCCGTTGCCCGTTTTGTTCGTGACTGGAAAGTCAGCCACAATATCGATGAACAAGGCGATACCGCGCATCTGAATGTCGGGCAGGAAAACTGGCAGTTGCCGATCCCGATGGTGAAATCGGACGCGGGCTGGCATTTCGACATGCAGAAAGCCGCAGATGAAATTCTCACCCGCACAATCGGCCTGAACGAGCTATCAGCCATTCAGGCTGTGCAGGCCTACGTTGCGGCACAGCAGGATTATTACCAGCTCGATCAACAATACGCCCAGAAATTTCTCAGTTCGGAAGGCAAGAAAGACGGCTTGTACTGGCCCGCCACGCCTGGCGAAGCACCCAGCCCACTCGGCCCCAGTTTCAGCCCAGAACACCCGGAAATGGGTTATCACGGCTACCATTTCCGGATTCTGACTGCTCAGGGTGCAGACGCACCTGGCGGGGCGAAGAACTATATTCGCGACGGGAAAATGGCGGATGGCTTTGCTTTAGTCGCCTGGCCTGTGGAATACGGGGAAACGGGCGTCACCACGTTTATGGTGAATAACCAGGGCGTGGTTTATCAGAAGGATTTGGGCGAAGAAACCGCGCAGAAAGTGCAGGAAATAAAAGAGTTCAAGCCGGATAAAAGCTGGCAAGAAGAGCAACAATAAATCATAAAAAAAAGCGGCCTGGGCCGCTTTTTTTCTTATCCTTCAGGCGATTACTTCTTTTTCGCTTTCGGGTTTGGCAGGTCGGTGATGCTACCTTCGAAGATCTCAGCAGCCAGGCCGACAGACTCGTGCAGAGTCGGGTGCGCGTGGATGGTGAGCGCGATATCTTCAGCGTCACAACCCATTTCGATAGCCAGACCGATTTCACCCAACAGCTCGCCGCCGTTAGTGCCGACAATCGCACCACCGATAACACGATGAGTTTCTTTGTCGAAGATCAGTTTGGTCATACCGTCTGCGCAATCGGAAGCGATAGCACGGCCAGAAGCTGCCCACGGGAAGGTGGCGGTTTCGTAGCTGATGCCTTTTTCTTTCGCTTCTTTCTCGGTCAGACCAACCCATGCAACTTCTGGTTCGGTATAAGCGATTGAAGGAATCACTTTCGGGTCGAAGTAGTGCTTCATGCCGGCGATAACTTCAGCGGCAACGTGGCCTTCGTGAACACCTTTGTGAGCAAGCATTGGCTGGCCCACGATGTCGCCGATAGCATAGATGTGCGGCACGTTAGTGCGCATTTGCTTGTCGGTACGAATGAAGCCACGGTCATCAACTTCAACGCCAGCAGCGCCAGCATCGAGAAGCTTACCGTTAGGTACGCGGCCGATTGCCACCAGAACCGCGTCGTAACGCTGTGGTTCAGCAGGCGCTTTTTTGCCTTCCATCGTGACGTAGATACCATCTTCTTTGGCTTCTACCGCAGTCACTTTGGTTTCCAGCATCAGGTTGAACTGCTTGCTGATACGCTTGGTGAACACTTTCACCACGTCTTTGTCGGCAGCCGGGATAACCTGGTCGAACATTTCAACCACGTCAATCTCTGAACCCAGCGCATGGTACACAGTACCCATTTCCAGACCGATGATCCCGCCGCCCATTACCAGCATGCGTTTTGGTACGGATTTCAGTTCCAGTGCGTCGGTAGAATCCCATACGCGTGGATCTTCATGCGGAATGAATGGCAACTGAATCGGACGAGAACCCGCCGCGATGATTGCATTGTCGAAGGTGATAGTCGTTGGACCATTTTCGCCTTCAACAACCAGGGTGTTAGCGCCGGTAAATTTACCCAGGCCGTTCACCACTTTAACTTTACGACCTTTTGCCATACCGGACAGGCCACCAGTCAACTGGTTGATAACCTTTTCTTTCCAGGTACGGATTTTGTCGATGTCAGTTTTCGGCTCGCCGAAAACGATGCCGTGCTCAGCCAGTGCTTTCGCTTCTTCGATAACTTTAGCAACGTGCAGCAGGGCTTTAGAAGGGATACAGCCAACGTTCAGACAAACACCACCGAGGGTGCTGTAACGCTCTACAATGATGGTCTCCAGACCTAAATCAGCGCAACGGAATGCAGCAGAGTAACCTGCCGGGCCTGCCCCAAGTACGACGACCTGAGTTTTGATTTCAGTACTCATCATGACCTCTTAATTTATTTCCGGCGGTCCCTGGTCTTTAACGCCCATTGCCACCGGGACGTTCTATCCGCACGTAGTCTACAAAACTGTTAACAATTTTGAAACAACAAACGGCAAACGAATTGTCCTTTGCATCAGATAATCTCGAACTGCATCACGAGATTACCAGAAAAAAGCCGACCGAATGGCCGGCTTTTTGGCTTACATCACCAGACGGCGAATGTCGGCCAGCGTATTGTTGATGATGGTAATAAAGCGCGCACCATCAGCACCGTCGATCACGCGGTGGTCGAAGGAAAGAGACATCGGCATCATCAGACGCGGAGTGAACTCTTTACCATTCCAGACCGGCTCGATAGCAGACTTGGAAACACCGAGGATGGCCACTTCCGGCGCGTTAACGATTGGCGCGAAGTGAGTCGTCCCGATACCGCCGAGGCTTGAAATGGTGAAGCAACCGCCCTGCATTTCGCCAGCAGTCAGCTTGCCATCGCGAGCTTTCTTAGAAATCGCCATCAGTTCGCGGGACAGCTCAGAGATGCTCTTCTTGTTCACATCTTTGAACACCGGAACAACCAGACCGTTTGGCGTATCAACCGCCACACCGATGTTGATGTATTTCTTCAGCGTCAGCTTCTGGCCGTCTTCAGACAGAGAACTGTTGAAGCGTGGCATCTGCTCAAGAGCAGCAGCAACCGCTTTCATGATGAACACGACAGGCGTGAACTTCACATCCAGCTTACGCTTAGCAGCTTCGTCGTTCTGCTGCTTGCGGAACGCTTCCAGATCGGTGATATCGGTTTTGTCGAAGTGCGTAACGTGCGGGATCATCACCCAGTTACGGCTCAGGTTCGCACCAGAGATTTTCTGGATACGGCCCAGTTCAACTTCTTCGATTTCGCCGAACTTGCTGAAATCAACTTTCGGCCATGGCAGCATGCCTGGCAGACCGCCGCCGGTAGCCGCAGCTGGTGCAGATTCTGCACGCTTAACCGCGTCTTTCACGTAAGCCTGAACGTCTTCGCGCAGGATACGACCTTTACGGCCTGTCCCTTTCACTTTCGCCAGGTTCACACCAAACTCACGCGCCAGGCGGCGAATCAGTGGGGTGGCGTGAACGTATGCGTCGTTTTCAGCGAATTCAGTTTTGCCTTCCGCTTTCGCAGGAGCCGCAGCTGGTTTTTGCGCCGCAGTCGCAGGAGCCGGAGCTGCTGCTTCTTGCTTAGCGGCAGGAGCTGGTGCAGCACCTTCCACTTCAAAGACCATAATCAGGGAACCGGTAGACACTTTGTCTCCAGTATTGATTTTGATTTCTTTAACAACACCCGCGAACGGAGCCGGGACTTCCATAGAAGCTTTGTCGCCTTCTACGGTGATAAGTGATTGTTCAGCGGCAACTTTATCGCCCACTTTAACCATCACTTCAGTCACTTCAACTTCGTCACCGCCGATGTCTGGCACGTTAACTTCTTTCGAGCCAGATGCCGCTGGTGCCGCTGCCGGAGCCGCTTCTGATTTGGCTTCGGTTGCAGCTGGCGCAGCGCCCGCTACTTCGAAGACCATAATCAGAGAACCGGTAGACACTTTGTCGCCAGTGTTGATTTTGATTTCTTTTACAACGCCTGCGAACGGTGCCGGGACTTCCATAGAAGCTTTGTCACCTTCAACGGTGATAAGACTTTGTTCTGCTTCTACTTTGTCGCCAACTTTAACCATAATCTCGGTAACTTCTACTTCGTCACCGCCGATGTCTGGCACGTTCACTTCTTTAGCAGCAGCGGCTGCTGGAGCTGCTGCTGGCGCTGCTTCTTTCTTCTCTTCAGCCTGAGCAGGTGCAGCTTGCGCTGCACCTTCGGCGGATTCGAAAATCATAACCAGTTTGCCGGTTTCAACTTTGTCACCTACCGCAACTTTGATCTCTTTGACCACGCCTGCTTGCGGAGAAGGGACTTCCATTGAAGCCTTGTCACCTTCCACGGAGATAATGGACTGGTCAACTTCAACCTTGTCGCCCACTTTCACCATGATTTCGGTCACTTCAACTTCGTCTGCACCGATGTCCGGCACTTTGATTTCGATAGCCATTTTATTCTTTACCTCTTATGCCAGACGCGGGTTGACTTTATCTGCATCGATGTTGAATTTGGTGATAGCGTCTGCCACCACTTTCTTATCGATTTCGCCACGTTTAGCCAATTCGCCAAGTGCTGCAACAACCACGTAAGATGCGTCCACTTCGAAGTGGTGACGCAGGTTTTCGCGGCTGTCTGAACGACCGAAGCCATCAGTACCCAGTACGCGGTAATCGCTAGCCGGGATGAAGTTACGGATCTGCTCAGCGAACAGTTTCATATAGTCAGTAGATGCCACTGCTGGTGCATCGCTCAGAACCTGAGCAACGTACGGTACACGTGGTTCTTCAGTTGGGTGCAACATGTTCCAACGCTCACAGTCCTGGCCATCACGAGCCAGTTCAGTGAAGGAAGTTACGCTGAATACATCAGAGCCAACGCCGTAATCTTTCGCGAGGATCTGCGCTGCTTCACGAACGTGACGCAGGATGGAGCCTGAGCCCATCAGCTGAACTTTACCTTTGCTACCTTCAACTGTTTCCAGTTTGTAGATACCTTTACGGATGCCTTCTTCCGCGCCTTCTGGCATGGCTGGCATGTGGTAGTTTTCGTTCAGTGTGGTGATGTAGTAGTAAATGTTCTCTTGTGCTTCACCGTACATACGCACCAGGCCGTCATGCATGATGACTGCAACTTCGTAAGCGTAAGATGGATCGTAAGAGATACAGTTAGGGATAGTCAGAGACTGAATATGGCTGTGGCCATCTTCGTGCTGCAAACCTTCACCGTTCAGAGTCGTACGACCGGAAGTACCACCGACCAGGAAGCCACGCGCCTGTTGGTCACCCGCTGCCCAGCACAGATCGCCAATACGTTGGAAACCGAACATGGAGTAGTAGATGTAGAACGGGATCATTGGCAGATCGTTGGTGCTGTAAGAGGTCGCAGCAGCCAGCCAGGAAGAACCTGCGCCCAGCTCGTTGATACCTTCTTGCAGAATCTGGCCTTTCTCGTCTTCTTTATAGTAAGCAACCTGCTCACGGTCCTGCGGGGTGTACTGCTGGCCGTTCGGGCTGTAAATACCAATCTGACGGAACAGACCTTCCATACCGAAAGTACGCGCTTCATCAGCAATGATTGGAACCAGACGGTCTTTGATAGACGGGTTCTTCAGCATCACGTTCAGGGCACGAACGAAAGCGATAGTGGTGGAGATTTCTTTGTTCTGCTCTTCTAACAGAGAGCTGAAGTCTGCAAGTGTTGGCAGTTCCAGTTTCTCGGTGAATTTTGGCAGACGCGTCGGCAGGTAGCCGTTCAGTTTTTCGCGCTGGCCATGCAGATATTTGTACTCTTCGCTGCCTTCTTCGAACTTGATGTAAGGCAGTTTTTCGATCTCAGCATCGGTCACTGGAACATTGAAACGGTCACGTACATAACGCACGCCGTCCATGTTCATTTTCTTAACCTGGTGCGCGATGTTTTTACCTTCGGCAGTTTCACCCATGCCATAACCTTTAACGGTATGAGCAAGGATTACAGTTGCTTTGCCTTTGGTTTCTTGTGCATTTCGCAGTGCAGCGTAGATTTTCTTCGGATCGTGGCCGCCACGGTTCAGTGCCCAAATCTCATCGTCGGACATATCTTTAACCAGTGCAGCAGTTTCTGGATAACGACCGAAGAAGTGCTCACGTACGTAAGCGCCGTTTTTGGATTTGAAGGTCTGATAGTCGCCGTCTACGGTTTCGCCCATCAGCTGCAGCAGCTTACCGCTGGTATCTTTACGCAGCAGTTCGTCCCAACGAGAGCCCCAAATCACTTTGATAACGTTCCAGCCAGCACCCGCGAAGATACCTTCCAGTTCGTTAATGATTTTGCCGTTACCGGTTACTGGGCCATCCAGACGCTGGAGGTTACAGTTGATGATGAAGCACAGGTTGTCCAGTTTCTCACGGGTAGCGATAGTGATCGCACCTTTAGATTCTGGCTCATCCATTTCACCGTCGCCCAGGAACGCGTAAACGCGCTGTGCGGAGGTGTCTTTCAGGCCACGGTGTTCCAGGTATTTCTGGAATTTAGCCTGATAGATTGCACCGATTGGACCCAGACCCATTGATACGGTCGGGAACTGCCAGAATTCAGGCATCAATTTAGGGTGCGGATAAGAGGACAGACCATTACCGTGAACTTCCTGACGGAAATTGTTCATCTGGTCTTCAGTCAGGCGGCCTTCAAGGAAAGCACGTGCATATACGCCTGGGGAGATGTGGCCCTGGAAGTACACCAGATCGCCGCCATCTTTCGCATTGCGTGCGCGGAAGAAGTGGTTGAAACACACGTCATACACGGTTGCAGAAGACTGGAAAGAGGACATATGGCCGCCCAGATCGAGGTCTTTTTTAGACGCACGCAGGACAGTCATGATGGCGTTCCAACGGATAGCAGAACGAATACGGCGTTCCAGCTCCAGATTCCCCGGGTATTCCGGTTCATCTTCAACGGCGATGGAGTTTACGTACTGACGGGCAGCAGAACCTTCTGCAACTTTTACTCCGCCTTTACGGGCTTCGCTCAGTAACTGATCGATCAGGTACTGTGCGCGCTCAACACCTTCTTCACGGATGACCGATTCGATCGCCTGTTGCCAGTCGCGAGTTTCGATCGGATCCACGTCATTTGGGAAACGTTCTGACATGGGTGGTATTCCTTATCTGTGTCTAATACGTTGATTTTCTGGAACCTGTCCCATTGTATTTTCCTTGGAAAAACACAATAAGACAGGTTCTGCGTTTAGTTGCCGCGCTCTAAAATTGGCGCTTAGAACCTAACGGTTCTTATTCCTTACGTTGCTGTAAGCGCCGCAGAGAACGTTCTCGACGACTCTGTTCGCGGCTGCGATCCAGCAATATTTCTTCGATAAATGCCAGGTGACGGTGCGACGCTTCGCGCGCCTGCTCCGGCTGGCGAGCCATAATCGCCGCAAAAATGCTGGCGCGATGGCTGCTCACTTGCGCCAGCATTTCACGGCGCGCATAGAGCAATTCAAAATTCTGACGAACGTTTTGTTCGAGCATCGGTGACATACAGCGCAACAAGTGTAGTAGCACAACGTTGTGGGCGGCTTCCGTCACGGCGATTTGATACTGCATAACCGCATCGGACTCAGCGTCCAGGTCACCAGATTCTTGTGCTTGTTGAATAGCAAAATGGCAGTCGCCAATACGTTTGAGGTCTTCGTCTGTACCACGCAATGCAGCGTAATAGGCAGCGATACCCTCAAGTGCGTGGCGAGTTTCAAGCAGATCAAACTGGGATTCAGGATGGTCAGACAGCAGTTCGACCAGAGGATCGCTTAAACTTTGCCAAAGACTGTTTTGGACAAAAGTACCGCCACCCTGACGACGAAGCAGGAGTCCTTTCGCTTCGAGACGCTGAATGGCCTCGCGTAGTGAAGGACGAGAAACGTCGAATTGTTTTGCCAATTCGCGCTCTGGTGGGAGTTTTTCGCCGGGACGCAAGGTTCCCTCGAGGATGAGAAACTCCAACTGCTGCTCAATCACATCGGATAGTTTTGGTTGGCGGATTTTGCTGTAGGCCATTTTTTCCCTGTCTCTGCCATTAGCCCTATACCCGTCATACTTCAAGTTGTTGGTGCGTTAGCTGCTCTCGTTCACCCGAATCACTTACTTATGTAAGCTCACCGTGACTCTCTCGTTTGCCGCCTTCCCACAACTCGAATTATTTGGGGTATATCCCCTTCAGACTTCAAATCATCTGGGGCTAGTCAATTGGTATGACCAATTTCACATTCTTGACGCTAAAGTAACAAAGTATTCACCTTCTGTCCATATTGGTTTTGATTGAAATCATTAAACCAGGCACATTTTAACAACATTACAGAAATGACGTTTCAAAGCTGTAACTTTGCACAAATGTCACATTTACTCACACACAGACGTATTTAACGTTTACGAAACAGCAAAAAGTGCCTTTTCTTGCAATATGAACCGATTCATCAGTTTAAAATATGAATATTAATTCAACGAATTCGCTTAACGTGGATAAATAACAGGCGGAATAAATAATTCGGGCGGAAGAACAACTGGTTTCTTTTTATTCAACTCGTCACGGCAATAATAGAAAGCAGGTGCAAACACTGCCACTTACCACTATTCTTTGCGCTGCGGTAGTCCAATGCGCAAAATACTGGAATTAAAAACCGTAAAATAAAGACTACACATTACGGAATTACAAACTTACAGAGGCGCGGCCAGCGCCCTGAAAATGACCACACGAGGTTAAATGATGGAACAAGGCGACACGCTGAAACGCGGCCTTAAAAACCGCCATATCCAGCTCATCGCGCTAGGTGGAGCTATTGGGACAGGCCTGTTTCTGGGCAGTGCGTCTGTCATCCAATCTGCCGGGCCGGGGATTATTCTTGGTTACGCGATCGCAGGCTTTATTGCCTTCTTGATCATGCGCCAGTTAGGTGAAATGGTCGTTGAGGAGCCGGTAGCGGGCTCATTTAGCCATTTTGCTTACAAATACTGGGGCGGATTCGCAGGTTTTGCTTCTGGCTGGAACTACTGGGTACTGTATGTACTCGTTGCCATGGCAGAACTTACTGCAGTTGGTAAATACATTCAGTTCTGGTATCCGGAGATCCCAACCTGGGCATCTGCCGCAGTCTTTTTCGTCGTCATCAATGCCGTTAACCTCACTAATGTAAAAGTGTTTGGTGAGATGGAGTTTTGGTTCGCGATTATTAAAGTCATCGCGGTTGTCGCTATGATCGTGTTTGGCGCATGGTTGCTGTTTAGCGATCACGCAGGCCCACAGGCGACAGTGCGCAACTTATGGGAACAAGGTGGATTCCTGCCACACGGCTGGACCGGGCTTGTGATGATGATGGCGATTATCATGTTCTCATTCGGCGGTCTGGAGCTGGTTGGGATTACCGCTGCGGAAGCAGATAACCCACAGGTTAGCATTCCGAAAGCAACCAACCAGGTTATCTACCGTATTCTGATTTTCTATGTGGGTTCCCTGGCTGTGCTGTTGTCTCTGATGCCATGGACTCGCGTTACCGCTGATACCAGCCCGTTCGTACTTATCTTCCACGAACTGGGTGACACCTTTGTTGCTAACGCACTGAACGTTGTGGTTCTTACCGCCGCGCTGTCTGTTTATAACAGCTGTGTTTACTGCAACAGCCGTATGCTGTTTGGCCTGGCTCAACAAGGCAACGCACCGAAAGCACTGCAGAAAGTTGATAAACGTGGCGTTCCAGTGAATACCATTTTGGTATCTGCGCTGTTCACCGCACTGTGTGTACTGATCAACTACCTGGCACCAGCGGAAGCCTTTGGCCTGCTGATGGCACTGGTGGTGTCTGCACTGGTCATCAACTGGGCGATGATTAGCCTGGCGCATATGAAGTTCCGCCGTGCTAAACAACAACAGGGCGTGAAAACGCGTTTCCCTGCCCTGTTCTATCCATTGGGCAACTACGTCTGCCTGCTGTTTATGGCGGCAGTATTGGTGATTATGGCGATAACTCCAGGAATGGCTATCTCCGTATGGCTGATTCCAGTATGGGTGGTCGTTCTCGGTATCGGTTATTTTATCAAACAGAAGAATCTGAAGAGCGTTAAAGCTTAAGTCTCCCTTCTGCTCAAAGCGCCCCGACGAGCCATCGCTCATCGGGGCGCTTTGTTATCTGCTTCACATATTCTTAACAATGACAGTATTGTCCATCTCTGTGGCGGATTACAGACACGCAAATTTTCTCCAATAGCTCAATACTCTTGTCCATATTCTGGTCAGGAGCATTTTCTATGGAAAGCAGCAAATTATCTGTGAAAGAAAAGATTGGCTACGGAATGGGGGACGCCGGATGTAACATTATCTTTGGCGCCATTATGTTGTTTGTTAACTATTTTTATACGGATATTTTTGGCCTTGCCCCGGCATTAGTGGGTGTTATGCTGCTTTCAATCAGGGTGATTGATGCAGTAACTGACCCGATTATGGGCGCCATTGCTGACAGAACGCAGAGTCGCTGGGGACGTTTTCGTCCATGGATTTTATGGATGGCAGCGCCCTTTGCCTTCTTCAGTTACCTGATGTTCACCACGCCTGATTGGGCTTATAGCAGCAAAGTTATCTATGCCTTTGTTACCTATTTCCTGCTCTCTTTAACCTATACCGCAATTAATATTCCTTACTGCTCACTTGGCAGTGTGATTACCAACGACCCCAAAGAACGTGTCGCTTGTCAGTCGTATCGTTTTGTTATGGTTGGTATTGCAACGTTGATTCTCTCGCTTTCCCTGCTGCCGATGGTTGACTGGTTTGGTGGCGGCGACAAAGCCAAAGGCTACCAAATGGCGATGGGTGTGCTGGCGGTACTTGGCATGTGCATGTTCCTGTTCTGCTTCACAACCGTCAGAGAGCGTGTTCGCCCGGCTGTACCCAGCAATGACGATCTCAAAGCAGACCTGAAAGATGTCTGGAAAAACGACCAGTGGGTGCGCATTCTTCTGCTGACACTGTGCAACGTCTGCCCTGGGTTCATCCGTATGGCGGCAACCATGTATTACGTCACCTGGGTGATGGGCCAAAGCACCAGCTTCGCGACATTATTTATTAGCCTCGGCGTAGTCGGCATGATGGGCGGCAGTATGCTGGCTAAAGTGTTAACCGACCGTATCTGCAAACTGAAAGTGTTCTTCTGGACCAACATTGTATTGGCCATTTTCTCCAGCGGTTTCTACTTCCTCGACCCGCACGCCACGACACTGATTGTCGTGATGTATTTCCTGCTGAACATTCTTCACCAGATCCCGTCGCCGCTGCACTGGTCACTGATGGCTGACGTTGACGATTACGGCGAGTGGAAAACAGGTAAACGCATCACCGGCATCAGCTTCTCCGGTAACTTGTTCTTTCTGAAGCTGGGGCTTGCGATTGCAGGCGCAATGGTTGGTTTCCTGCTTTCCTGGTACGGCTACGATGCCGGTGCCAAACAGCAAAGCCCTGAGTCAATTAACGGTATTGTGATGCTGTTTACCATCATCCCTGGCGTTGGCTACCTGATTACCGCAGGCGTTGTGCGCTTGTTGAAAGTTGACCGTGAATTAATGCAGCGCATTCAGGCAGACCTTGAAAAGCGCCGCATCAACTACCGGGAATTGAATGAATACCACGACAGCAAACCTGTTGAAGCCAAACTGTAAGGAAAGCCCTATGAATCAGGAGCAATGGCCTAATCCATTTATTGAGCAGCGCGCCGATCCGTTTATTTTGCTACATGAAGATTGCTACTACTTTATTGCGTCAGTACCAGAGTACGACAGGCTGGAGATCCGCCGCGCGGACACAATAAGCGAGCTGCCAGAAGCGAAACCTACCGTAGTATGGCGCAAACCCAATCATGGCCCAATGAGCGAGCTTATCTGGGCACCAGAGCTGCATCATATCGACGGTAAGTGGTACATCTATTTCGCTGCCACCCACACACAGGCACTGGATCAGTTAAATATGTTCCAGCACCGCATGTTTGCACTGGAGTGTGCGGATGCAGACCCGCTCACCGGGAAATGGGTTGAAAAAGGCCAGGTAAAAACGCAATTCGACAGCTTCTGTCTTGATGCGACAACCTTCAGTCATCAGGGCAAGCAGTGGTATTTATGGGCGCAGAAGGATCCTGATATTGCAGGTAACTCCAATATCTATCTTGCCGAGCTGGAAACACCCTGGGCCATCAAAGGCACACCGGTGATGTTAAGCAAGCCGGAGCTGGACTGGGAATGCAGAGGTTTTCTGGTTAACGAAGGGCCAGCGGTCGTGGTTCACGGCGATAAGCTGTTTGTCAGCTATTCCGCTAGCGCCACCGATGAAAACTACTGCATCGGCTTGTTGTGGATCGACCTGAATGCTGACCCAACTAACCCTGCTAACTGGCATAAATCGCCACAACCAGTGTTTGCCACCAGCTACGAGAACAAGCAGTTTGGGCCGGGTCATAACAGCTTTACCAAAACCAAAGACGGGAAAGATGTGCTGGTGTATCACGCGCGCAATTACACCGAAATTGAAGGCGACCCGCTATATGACCCGAATCGCCATACGCGCCTGAAAACACTCGAATGGGATGAAAACGGTATGCCGGTGTTCGGCATACCGCCTGTAGATAATCGCTAACTTATGCGGCGCTCTGGCTTAAACCAGAGTGCCGTAAATAGTCAATAATGCCACTACCACCAAAATCACCAACGACGTTTTCTTCGCCATCGAAACCGCCGCCTTCGGCGTTTTGATTTTATCGAGATGTGGCTCTCGGGCTAGCGAATACTGAGCCAGCCTGGTCAATACCTGATATTGCGAAGTATGACGATCGGCTAACGACGCAAACCACGCAGGAAGCGCCCTTTCTCCATGCCCCAGTAGTGCATATGCCACACCAAACAGACGCACTGGCACCCAGTCCAGCACATGTAAAATGGTATCAATACCGGAATGCAAACGCTCTTGCGGAGAATGATGGCGCGCAAGCCACGTCTGCCACGCACGCAAAAAAGCGTAACCCGCAAGTGTTACCGGCCCCCAAACACCGCCGACGATAAACCAGAAAAGCGGTGCGAGATAAAAACGAAAGTTAATCCACAACAGCGCATTTTGCAGCTCTTTCAGATACTCACGCTCGTCACAATCGGGTGGAACACCGTGAATCAGCGTCAGTTCACTCGCCATCGCATCTCGCGCGTGACTATCGCCATGGCTCACTGCCTGCAAATACGCATGGTAATGCAGTCGAACCTGCCCTGCGCCAATACACAACACGCCGAGTGCAATCCAGAAAACGAGCAGCGGTACGTTAAAGAACAAACCTTGCAACGCGCGAATACAGAGGAAAACCACCAACATACATAGGGCGGTCATCAGAATGGTACGTAATAACGAAAAGTTTTTTACTCGCCGGAAAAGCACTTCAAGGCGGTGATCTAGCTGCCAGTGTTCGCCCAGCTTAAATAACCGTTCCCAAATCATCACCAGCAGTAATGTAAACAGCGTCATTCCATCTCCTTATTCGGCGTTACCTCTACCGAGTAGCGAAAACGCGACCAGTCGAATGCAGGACCTGGGTCGGTTTTACGCTCCGGTGCAATATCGCAATGTCCCGTCATATGGTCAGCAATTGCAGGATAGACGTGTACCAGCATATCTGTAATCGCAGCAAGCTGTTGATATTGTTCATCAGTATAGGGCAGCGTATCTGTCCCCTCCAACTCAATACCAATCGAAAAATCGTTACAGCGTTCACGCCCTTGATACAAAGAAACCCCTGCATGCCAGGCACGTTTATCAAAAGCAACATATTGAACGATTTCGCCATCACGGCGAATAAGACAATGTGCTGAAACCCGTAAATGTGCGATACCTGCGAAGTACGGATGAGCTTGCGAATCAAGTGTTCCGGTAAACAACGCATCAATCCACGGCCCACCAAATTCGCCTGGCGGTAAACTGATGTTGTGCACCACCAATAAGGAAGGTGTTTCATCCTCTGGTCGGCAATCGAAATGTGGGGATGGGACATGTTTAACACCCACCAGCCAGCCGTCTTTTAGCTGCATCCACGGTCTCCTTAGAGTGGTACTTGAGGTCGCATCAATGTAGCATGTTTCGACATTAACTAAGCCATTTCGGAGTTTTATCATGCCTCCTCGCCGTTATAACCCAGACCGCCGACGTGACGAGCTTCTCGGCCGTATTAACCTTGATATTCCAGCAGCTGTTTCTCAGGCTTTGCGTGAAGATCTTGGTGGTGACGTCAATCCCAATAACGATATCACTGCGCAGCTCCTGGATGCCGATCACCGTTCACATGCCGTAATCATCACCCGTGAAGATGGCGTGTTCTGTGGTAAACGTTGGGTCGAAGAGGTTTTCATCCAGCTTGGCGGGGATGTCAAAGTGACCTGGCATGTTGAAGATGGCGATCTCGTTGCCGCTGACCAGCCACTTTTCGAATTAACTGGATTATCACGCGTGCTATTAACTGGTGAGCGTACCGCGCTTAACTTTGTGCAAACTCTGTCTGGAGTTGCAAGCGAAGTGCGCACCTATGTTGATTTGCTGGCAGGCACAAACACCCAATTGCTAGATACCCGTAAAACTCTGCCGGGTCTACGTACCGCGTTGAAATACGCAGTACTGTGTGGCGGTGGTAGCAACCACCGTTTAGGTCTGTCCGACGCATTTTTGATTAAAGAGAACCACATCATCTCCTCAGGTTCCATTCGCCAGGCGATAGAAAAAGCCTTCTGGTTCCATCCGGATGTACCTGTTGAGGTTGAAGTCGAGTCTCTTGATGAACTGGAACAGGCACTGCATGCCGGGGCTGACATTATCATGCTCGATAACTTCAACGTTGAAGATATGCGTAAAGCTGTCGCTATCACCAATGGTAAAGCACGTCTGGAAGTTTCAGGAAATGTAACCAAAGAAACTATCCGTGAATTTGCTGAAACAGGTGTCGATTTTATCTCTGTTGGCGCACTGACTAAACATGTCCGCGCGCTCGATCTCTCCATGCGTTTCCGCTAATTTCTGCCAGGCAGATGAGCTAAAACTCATCTGCCTATTTCTTCCCGTTACGGTATCGCTCGCATTTTTATTGCCGTCTCTGCAAATACCTAAAATATTTTGGAAGACAACATCCTGATGTTTACACTCGCACTCGCCTGAAGAATTTAAACGACGCAAAGTGCCGCTATCTCAAACAGGAGCGGCATATGAACAAACAACAAGGATTCACACTTATTGAGCTGATGGTAGTCATCGGTATTATTGCGATTCTTAGCGCCATCGGTATTCCCACCTATCAAAACTACCTGCGTAAAGCGGCTCTGACTGACGTGTTGCAAACCTTCCTGCCCTACCGTACCGCCATTGAACTTTGCGCGATTGAAAGGGGCGGAGTTAGCGAATGTGACGCGGGGAGCAACAGTATTCCTTCACCTAAAACCACCCGCTACATAAGTAGCATGAGCATCGAACAAGGTGCTGTTACGCTTGCGGGGCAAGAAAGTCTCAACGGGCTGACCATTTCCCTGTCTCCACGCTGGAGTGATGTAGAAGGAATCGAAGGCTGGTCACGAACCTGTAGCGCTGCCAGTAATAATTCCCTTCAACAAACCTGCGAAGAAGTCTTCCGTTTTGATAATAAACAAGCGGGAAATTAAACCATGGCAAATCAGCAGATTCTCGCACTGTGTAACCAATATCAGGCGATATTGCTTTCTGAAGCTCCATTGCTGCATATCGCTATTGCACCAAACCCACCCGTACAGTTTTTTGAAGCATTGCGTTTTATCTGTGATAAGCCTGCCAATGTTGAATACTGGCCAGTTGAACAGCTGGAAAAAGCAAGGCACTCACGGCCGTCTGTTAGCGCAGAAGAACCTCTTGAGAATACAGCTCCAGTGGTTCAACTGTTGCAAGATACACTCCACAAAGCCCTGCAACTCAGGGCATCAGACATTCACTTCGAACCGGTAGATCAAGGGTATCAAATTCGTTTTCGCGTTGATGGCGTGCTGCAACTGCAACCCCTGCTGCCAGCGCATCTGGCTGCACCGCTAACCGCACGACTTAAGGTATTGGGAAATCTGGATATAGCAGAACGCCGCCTTCCTCAGGATGGGCAAATGGAGATCGAAATTGAACATCGCAAATGTTCATTTCGCATAGCGACCCTGCCGGTGTATCACGGTGAAAAAGTTGTCTTACGTTTGATGGCACAAACAGAGCAAACCTTTGAACTATCAGAGTTAGGCATGTCACCAGAGGATAGCTCTCGCTTTCAAAGCGCTTTAGCCAATCCGCAGGGCATGATTCTCGTCACTGGCCCCACTGGGAGTGGGAAAACAATCACGCTTTACAGTGCATTAAAGATACTCAACCAAGTCTCAACCAATCTATGTAGCGTTGAAGACCCAATAGAAATCCCTATGCAAGGTCTTAATCAAACGCAAATTAACACTAAAGCGGGGCTTAATTTTCAAAGTGTTTTACGCGCATTACTACGCCAGGATCCGGATATCATCATGGTGGGCGAAATTCGAGATGGCGATACGGCAGAAATAGCCATTAAAGCCGCGCAAACAGGGCATCTGGTACTTTCAACACTGCATACTAATTCCACGACTGAGACTGTCGTTCGCCTCGAACAAATGGGAGTCGAGCGATGGATGTTAGCATCTGCACTGAATATGGTCGTTGCACAGCGCCTGGTACGTAAACTCTGCCCACACTGTAAAGAACAACTCCCCGAAGACATCATCCTACCCACATCGCTTTGGGCAACTGCTTTGCCTCGTTGGCAAGCAACTGGCTGTGAACGCTGTTATGGAGGGTTCTACGGACGAAGTGCATTATTTGAAATTTTGCTTATCGATACAGCACTTCAATCAGCAATTATTGCCGGCATGCCAGCCTATGAAATCGAAACGCTGGCAAGACAACAAGGCATGATGACGCTATTTGAAAGTGGCTGCCAGGCTGTTGAACAAGGGCTAACCACTCTCGAAGAACTATATCGGGTGCTTGGTGTTCCTCATGGCTAAGTTTGTACTCTGGCACTGGAAAGCAGTCGATCAACACGGGCAAATTCAACAAGGGGATGTGCTTGCGGATGATGCGGAATCTGTCAGCGAACAGTTAATCACTTCGGACCTCCAGCTTTTACAATTGCGGAAAATATCGCACACCCGCCGAGGTTGCTGGCATATTCAGCAAAAAATACAGGTATTCCGCCAGTTGGCGACGTTGCTTCAGGCGGGAATATCCTTGTCTGACGGACTAATACTTATTGCGCAGCAACACCCTTTTGGTGAATGGCGGGCATTACTTAAGGACATCGGGCATCGCGTTTCTAATGGCATCTCTTTTTCTACCGCCTTACAACAATGGCCTGGGATTTTCCCGCCGTTATTCATCGCTCTGATTCATATTGGTGAGCTAACCGGAAAGCTAGACGAGTGCTGCCAAAAGCTGGCAACTCAACAAGAAAAACTGTACCAGCTGCGTAAAAAAGTCATGAAAGCCCTGCGTTATCCACTGTTTATCGTAGCGATAGCACTACTGGTGACTATCGGGATGATGAGTTTTGTACTGCCTGAATTTGCCAATATTTATCGTTCATTTAATGCCCCCTTACCCGCTATTACAGTGGCGGTAATGGCAGTATCAAACTGGGTGACAACACAGGGAAAATGGTGGCTGTTAGCCACTCTTATACTCACGGCCTTTGGCTATTATTTGCGAACAAAGAAACCTCACTGGCAAGAGTACGAACAACGTCTGATGCTGCAAACCCCACTGCTCGCTCCGCTATGGCGTGGGCAAATCCTTAGCCAAATCTATACCACGTTATCCCTTTCCCAGCAGGCAGGAATTCCCTTGCTGCAAGGGCTTAAAGCTGTAGAAACCACTTTGCCGCAACTACTGTGGAAGAAGGTTATTGTGCAAATAAACCACCAGGTGACTCAAGGAATCCCCCTGTGGCAAACACTCTCACAAAGCGAGCGCTTTACACCATTGTGTTGCCAATTGATACGAATAGGAGAAGAGTCAGGCGCCCTGGATTTAATGCTCGAGAAGCTAGCGAGTTGGCATCATAACCATACCGAGGAACTGGCAGACAATCTTGCCGCCGCTCTGGAGCCAGTAATGATGTTAGTTGTGGGGATTATCATTGGGACGCTGGTCATCGCGATGTATCTGCCTATTTTTCAGTTAGGCGATGCAATGAGTGCGGGATGACGGCGTAGCGAAAATGCCACGCCGTATGTCGCTGATAGCTTAGAGGCTATTGAAAACGCGGTTTTCCTGCTCATTCACACGAATGAACGTAGTACGCTTGGTCAACTCTTTCAGGCGAGAAGCACCAACGTAAGTACATGCAGAGCGCAGGCCACCCATAATATCGCGGGCAGTATTTTCAACAGGGCCACGCAATGGCAACTTAACGGTTTTGCCTTCTGCTGCACGGTACTGTGCAACTCCACCAACATGGCGGGTCATTGCAGATTCGGAGCTCATACCGTAGAACAGCATGAATTTCTCGCCGTTTTCTTCAACGATTGTGCCACCACTTTCGTCATGACCAGCCAGCATACCGCCCAGCATCACGAAATCTGCACCACCGCCAAATGCTTTAGCAACATCGCCCGGCATAGTACAACCGCCGTCACTGACAATCTGGCCACCGAGGCCATGAGCAGCATCAGCACATTCAATAACAGCAGAAAGCTGCGGGTAACCAACACCTGTTTTCACACGAGTAGTACATACAGAACCAGGGCCGATACCGACTTTAACGATGTCCGCACCGGAAAGGATAAGCTCTTCGCACATTTCGCCAGTAACAACGTTACCTGCACAGATAACTTTGTCCGGCCATGCTTCACGCGCTTTAGAAACGAACTGAGTGAAGTGTTCGGAGTAGCCGTTAGCCACATCAATACAGATAAATTTCAGAGCAGGGTTAAGAGAAAGAATCTGCTTAGTTTTCTGGAAGTCAGCGTCAGATGTACCGGTTGAAACCATTACGAACTTCAGGATGTCATCTGAAACAGACTTAACGAAGTTGCTCCACTCTTCAACAGAGTAGTGCTTATGAACGGCGGTGAGGATATCAAACGAGGCCAATGCCTGGGCCATGCCGAATGTACCAACGGTGTCCATGTTAGCAGCGATGATCGGAACACCTGACCATGCAATACCGGAGTGTTTGAAAGTGAACTGGCGCTCGAGCTCTACATCAGAGCGGCTTTTCAGTGTGGAACGTTTCGGGCGGATAAGAACGTCTTTAAAACCTAACTTCAAATCTTCTTCAATACGCATGTTGCAGATTCCTGGGTCGAATGGCGAAGGACGCGTGAACGCAATCAGCAATCTATACCCTGAATAATTCAAGTTGCAGAAAGGCGCAAGGGAGCAAATCCCCGGGAGCTTACTTGAGTAAGTAACTGGGGTTTGTGAGTGCGGCCAACACATCTGCGGCTTGAATTATGGCGGGTATAACTACCAATTCCAGTGACGCTATCATACGCACTATTAATGCAGCCGCAAGACTGCGAAAACAGTCTTTTTTACGCTACAATCGTTAAAATTTACCTTAGAAATATAAAATCGCTTCAGGGTCCGACTCTTATGGTTTATACGGTTGCATTAACGGGTGGCATTGGCAGTGGTAAGAGTACTATCGCCGATAACTTTTCCCGCTTAGGTATTACCGTTGTTGATGCTGATGTGATTGCGCGTCAGGTCGTAGAGCCAGGTCAGCCCGCTCTTCGCATTATTTCTGACCATTTTGGTGATGAGATCCTCCTTCCGGATGGCACTCTCAACCGTCGAGCTCTTCGCGCAAAGATCTTTTCTTCAGCGGAAGAGAAAAAATGGCTCAACGCGCTGCTACACCCACTTATCCATCAGCGAACCCAAGATGAAATCAACCAGGCTCTTTCACCCTACGTTTTGTGGGTTGTTCCGTTGTTAATTGAGAATAACCTACAACAAAAGGCCGATCGTGTTCTGGTTGTTGATGTCTCGCCAGAAGTGCAAATCGCACGTACTATTGCGCGCGATAAAGTTAGTCCCGAACATGTGCTGCAAATCCTTGCAGCACAGGCGACACGCGAGGCACGCTTAAGCGCCGCCGATGATGTAATTAATAATGATGGTGGCACTGCACAAGTGGCCGCACATGTTGACCGTCTGCACCGCCAGTATCTGGAACTGGCAGCCCAGGCCGCACAGCAGGATAACGAATAATGAGCACCCAGATTCTTTTTGAGCACCCACTTAATGAAAAAATGCGTACCTGGTTGCGTATCGAGTTCTTAATCCAACAACTCGAAAGTTCATTACCAGTAGACGAAACGGCCAAAGCACTTCATTTTTTCCGCAATATCGGTGACCTGCTTGATGTCTTTGAGCGCGGTGAGATTCGCACAGATATTCTTAAAGAACTGGAACGCCAGCAGCGTAAGTTATTGAACTGGTCTGAAGTTCCGGGTGTAGATATGCAGCGAATTGATTCACTGCGTAGCCAACTCAAAGAACGCGGCGGTGTTTTAATGGCAGCTCCTCGCCTGGGGCAGGCATTACGTGAAGACCGTTTGATTGCCCTGGTTCGCCAGCGTCTGAGTATTCCTGGCGGGTGCTGTAGCTTTGATTTGCCAACATTGCACATCTGGCTGTATTCACCTCAAGATCAACGCGATGCACAAATTAATAGCTGGCTTGCGACGTTGCAGCCATTAAAGCAATCGCTGGATCTGGTACTCGATATTATTCGTAATTCTGCACCCTTCCGTAAACAAACCAGCCTGAATGGTTTTTATCAGGATAACGGGGATGATGCCGATTTACTGCGTTTACAGCTGGACCTTTCGTCGCAACTTTATCCGCAGGTTTCTGGTCATAAGAGCCGTTTTGCGATCCGTTTCTTACCGCTGGATAGCGAAAATGGGCTCATCCCTGAACGTCTCGATTTTGAGCTGGCGTGCTGTTAAGGAGCTAACATGACTGAAACAATAAAAGTGAATTGCCCGGGCTGCGGTAAAGTTGTCATCTGGGATGAAACCAGCCCATATCGCCCATTTTGCTGCAAACGCTGCCAGTTGATTGACCTAGGTGAATGGGCCGCCGAGGAAAAACGAATTCCTAGCAGCGGCGATTTATCAGAAAGCGACGACTGGAGTGAAGAAGATCTGCGTTAACCTTGCTGTAATTTGCTAATTACCGGTTCATTAGCTGGTGGAAAATCTGACGCCACCAGCGCATTTTGCGCAATCCATTGACCCGGTTGCCCTTCTTTTCCCCACGGCTCGCCTTCCCAGCTTTCCACCATGAAAAACCACAGTGTGATGTGCCTGTCCGGGAACTGGTAAGCCAGTTTATCAAACAGTGTGAAATTGGTGGCTGTAATACCTGTTTCTTCCTGAAGTTCACGGACTAATGCTTGTTCAGGCGTTTCATCGGCTTCAATCTTCCCACCGGGAAACTCAAGCTTGTTGGCCATATGTGCATCAGCCGCTCTTTGAGTAATGAAAATTTCACCCGTTTTATTGCGGATGATACCGACGGCGATTTGTAGTTGTTTCATTTTTGTGCAGGTACTCCATAGAAAAAAGGCGCAGCAAGCTGCGCCTTTATCGACAATTACGTGTTTAGCTTAAACGGCCATGACACTGTTTGAATTTCTTACCAGAACCGCATGGGCACGGATCATTACGACCCACTTTGCGCTCACCGGTTTCTGCTGCCAGTGATTCTGCAGCCAGTGTGTCGTCATCCTGGTGGCTCAGCTGTTGCATCTGTGCCAAACGCTCAGCTTCTTCACGGCGCTGCTGTTCCATTGCCTCAACTTCTTCAGGCATACGAACCTGCACTTTGCTCAACGTACTGATCACTTCATATTTCAGCGCTTCAAGCATTGATGCAAACATGGCGAAAGATTCACGCTTATATTCTTGCTTAGGATCTTTTTGCGCATAGCCACGCAAGTGGATACCCTGGCGCAGGTAATCCATCGCTGCAAGGTGCTCTTTCCACAGTGAATCCAGAGTCTGCAACATGACGCCTTTTTCGAAGTGACGCATCATTTCAATGCCAACCACTTCTTCTTTACGTTGATACACTTCAATAGCGTTTTGCAAGATACGCTCACGCAGTGTTTCTTCATGCAGCTCCGGCTCTTTATCCAGCCACTCTTTAATTGGCAGCTCGAGATCAAAGTCGTTTTTCAGGCGCTCTTCCAGACCTTCAACATCCCACATTTCTTCCAGTGATTGCGGTGGAATGTGTGCGTCGATAGTCACTTTAAAGACGTCTTCGCGGATGCTGTTGATGGTTTCGCTAACGTCGCTCACATCCAGCAATTCGTTACGCTGGCTGTAGATCGCGCGACGCTGATCGTTGGCCACATCATCATATTCCAGAAGCTGTTTACGGATATCGAAGTTACGGCTTTCAACTTTACGCTGGGCGTTAGCAATTGCCTTAGTAACCCATGGGTGTTCAATCGCTTCGCCCGGTTTCATACCGAGTTTACGCATCATGCCTGAAACACGATCCGATGCGAAAATACGCATCAGTGAATCTTCCATGGACAGGTAGAAACGAGATGAACCCGCATCACCCTGGCGGCCGGAACGGCCACGGAGCTGGTTATCGATACGGCGAGATTCGTGACGCTCAGTACCAATGATGTGCAAACCACCCGATGCGAGAACTGCATCATGACGAATCTGCCACTCAGCTTTAATCTGCGCGATTTGCTCAGGAGTTGGGTCTTCAAGCTCAGCAACTTCTGCTTGCCAGCTACCACCCAACACGATATCCGTACCACGGCCTGCCATGTTGGTTGCGATGGTCACGGCGGCTGGATAACCGGCCTGAGCAACAATACCCGCTTCGTTAGCGTGGAACTTGGCGTTCAGAACGTTGTGTTTGATTCCAGCTTTGGTCAATTCAGCAGAAACCACTTCGGATTTCTCGATTGAAATAGTACCGACCAGCACAGGCTGACCGTTGGTAGTACGCTCTTTAATATCTTCAATGATTGCCACAATCTTGTCTGCTTCAGTCATATAGACCAAATCAGGCATGTCTTTACGAATCATTGGGCGGTTAGTTGGCACAACGATGGTATCGAGCTTGTAGATAGAGCTGAATTCGAACGCTTCGGTATCCGCAGTACCCGTCATACCCGCCAGTTTTTCATACAGACGGAAGTAGTTCTGGAAGGTAATGGATGCCAACGTCTGGTTTTCGTTCTGAATGTCCACGCCTTCTTTGGCTTCAACAGCCTGATGCAGGCCATCAGACCAGCGGCGACCTTGCATGGTACGACCAGTGTGTTCATCAACGATGATAACTTCGCCATCTTTAACGATGTAGTCAACGTCACGGGTGAACAGCACATGCGCACGCAGTGCAGCCGTCACGTGGTGCATCAGCATAATGTTAGTTGGGGAGTACAAAGACTCGCCTTCCTCCATAATGCCTTCCTGAACCAGCAACTCTTCAACCAGTACCAGACCACGTTCAGTAATGTTTACCTGACGAGATTTTTCGTCCACCGAGAAGTGGCCTTCGCCCTGGAAAGTATCAGAATCTTCTTTTTCCTGACGGATCAGGCTCGGGATGATTTTGTTTACTTTACGGTACATCTCGGAGCTGTCTTCAGCTGGACCAGAGATGATAAGCGGCGTACGCGCTTCATCGATAAGAATTGAGTCAACCTCATCCACCAATGCATAGTGCAGTTTGCGCTGAACGCGTTCTTCAGGGCTGAATGCCATATTGTCGCGCAGGTAGTCAAAGCCGTATTCGTTGTTGGTGCCGTAAGTGATGTCTGCTGCATAAGCTTCACGCTTTGCTGGTGCAGGCATGTTTGGCAAGTTGATGCCAACGCTCAAGCCCAGGTATTCGAACAGCGGACGGTTGTTTTCAGCATCACGCTGAGCCAGATAGTCGTTCACGGTAACAACGTGAACACCACGGCCACTTAAGGCGTTCAGGTATGCAGGCAGAGTAGCCGTCAGTGTTTTACCTTCACCAGTACGCATCTCTGCGATACAACGTTCGTTCAGAACCATACCGCCGAGCAACTGCACGTCGAAGTGGCGCATGCCGAATACACGTTTACTCGCCTCACGAACAACAGCAAAAGCTTCTGGGATCAGATTTTCCAGCACTTCGCCTTTCTCAAGGCGCGCACGGAATTCGCCCGTTTTTGCTTTTAATTCATCATCGGAAAGTTTTTCAATTTCCGGTTCCATGCTGTTAATCAGGGTGACAACTTTACGCATACGACGCAGGGTGCGGTCGTTACGGCTACCAAAAACTTTAGTTAATAATTTGATTAGCATAATTAATTCTCAAACGCCTGCCATCGGGGCAGAGCTAAAAATAACGTTATAATTAAAGGAAATGGAGTTAGCTGAGGCGTTGTGGGCCGGCGCGGATACCGTGAACCTGGCTTATCCAAATGGCAGGACTAAAAGTCTCGACAGCTGGGGATTGCCAAAGTGCAGTGTGGCGCACAATAACTGGGGGTTTGCTTTCCTGAGTGAGCAGCGCACTGAGCGTGTCCAGTAAAGCGAGTTTATGTGCCTGAAGTGGCAAACTCTCTTGTGCTGCTGGCTGCGTTTGCGGTGCCATTGCAAAAGAAAGGTGACGAATTACAGTTCGAATTGCATGCTGATGCCAGTAATCGACACTAAATGATGGTCGGCGGGTACTTTCCTGCAATAATGCCAAACTATTGAAGCTGACCTTGTTGAGGTAATCGTGGCTACTGGTGGATGTTTCAGCAGGGGCTGTTGGCTCGGTATTTTGGCTGAGCGCAGGCATACCAAAACTCGCCGCGACCATCCCTAATAAGAGATGCGGCCAGAAATAACGTCTGCCAAACTGTCGCCAACAATTTAGAATACCAATCACTTTATCCGCCGGAGCATTATGTATGCGTGATAGTCGCCCACAATCTTTAGATCATTTGTTCGATGATGCTGGAGCCGAAAGCGTGTTGCAAAACGTGCAACAACGCGCAACTGCACTACTTAGGCTCAACAGGGCTGTGAAAGGGATATTACCCGCTCAACTACATCCCTGGTGCCGGGTAGCAAATTTCCGACAAGGCATTCTCGTACTTGAAACTGCAAATGCTAGCTGGTTGATGCGTTTACGCTATGAACAAGCCACGCTACTGAGTGCATTACGTGCACAAATATTACCATCATTGACATCAATCGACATCAGGATTAATCCATCACTGGCTGCAATTGGGCAAGAATCAGTACAAGAAAACAGCATTCAAACAGTGAAGGGGAAAACTGAAGGGGTTAACAGAGTTCTGAGCCAGCAAAGTGCAGAGGCATTAAGAATGGTGGCTGAACGTAGCCCTGAGAAACTGAAGGTAATAATAGAACGACTGGCATCATTGGCCGGAGAGAGTACCAATGAAACCAGTCGCAATAAATAATTCTGGTGTTATGCCAGAACCATTTTTGGTGCTTTGAACGCTAGCGGGAGCTCAGCATCGTCTTCGAAGGTTGCCCATTCCCAGGCTTCCTGCTTCGCCAGAACCGCTTGAAGCAATTTGTTATTCAGCGCATGACCAGATTTATAGGCGGTAAACGCGCCGATAATGTTGTGGCCGCACATGAACAAGTCACCAATTGCATCGAGCATTTTGTGACGAACGAATTCATCTTCAAAACGCAAGCCGTCTTCGTTCAGTACGCGATAATCGTCAACAACGATGGCACAATCGAAGCTACCGCCCAGGCACAAACCACGGGACTGCAGATATTCGATATCACGCATGAAACCGAAGGTACGAGCACGACTAATCTGGCGCATAAACGCGTCAGCAGAGAAGTTCATGCTGTAGCGTTGGGTGCTGGCATCAATCGCCGGATGGTTAAAGTCGATGGTAAAATCCAACGAGAAACCATTATACGGCTTGAATTCAGCCCATTTGTCGCCGTCTTCAACGCGCACTGTTTCTTTAACGCGTACAAATTTCTTCGCACAGTTTAATTCGTCAATCCCGGCATCAAGCAGCAGGTAGACGAATGGCGCTGCACTACCGTCCATAATTGGGATTTCAGGGGCATTGACTTCAATAATGATGTTATCAATACCTAATCCCGCAAGGGCGGCATTCAAATGCTCAACGGTAGAAATCCGCACATCGTGCTCGTTCACCAGGCAAGTACAGAGCATGGTATCACGCACAGATTTGGCATCTGCCGGAAAATCTACCGGAGGATTCAAGTCAGTGCGACGATAGATGACCCCGGTATTTGCCGGCGCAGGGCGTAACGTCAGCATGACTTTCTTGCCGGTATGTAAACCGACACCAGTCGCCTGAACGATACGTTTAAGAGTCCTTTGTTTGATCATCGTATAATCTCGCCAAATTAACTATCCAACCGAAGTGTATATCACAATCGGTGGGCCAGTTTAGCACAAAGAGCGCAGTTCCCCAAATTCCGGTTTATTCTTAATCAGCTTGCTTGCGCAAAAACGCTGGAATATCCAGATAATCAGGCTCTTTCGTCGTTTGTGGCGTATTGTCATTAACTACCTTGGCAACAGGTTTCTGCTCTTGCTGAAGCGGAGCCATACCGTGTTGTTGGTAGCGATCCATAACTGGCTGCTGAGTCTGCTTGTTAGTAACCAGGGTAATTTCTGGACGTTTGTCCATGCCAATACCGGTTGCAACAACAGTTACACGCAGTTCGTCGTTCATCTCTGGATCCAGAGAAGTACCGATAACCACAGTCGCGTTATCAGATGCGAACGCACGAATGGTGTTACCCACAGTTTCGAACTCATCCAAACGCAGGTCGAAGCCAGCGGTGATGTTGACCAGAACGCCACGAGCGCCGGACAGATCGATGTCTTCCAACAGTGGGCTGGAAATCGCCATTTCTGCCGCTTCTTCAGCACGGTCTTCGCCACTTGCAACACCAGAGCCCATCATGGCATAACCCATTTCGGACATTACGGTGCGCACGTCAGCAAAGTCGACGTTCATCAGGCCCGGACGAGTAATCAGTTCTGCGATACCCTGCACTGCGCCTTTGAGCACATCGTTTGCTGCGCCAAAAGCGTCAAGCAAAGAAATACCACGGCCCAGCACTTTCAACAATTTGTCGTTAGGGATGGTGATCAAGGAGTCGACGTGCTTAGAGAGCTCAGCAATACCCTGCTCCGCGAATGCCATGCGCTTCTTGCCTTCAAAATTGAATGGCTTAGTCACAACAGCAACGGTCAGAATGCCCAGATCTTTAGCAACCTCTGCAACTACAGGTGCAGCACCTGTACCTGTACCACCGCCCATACCTGCAGCGATAAATACCATGTCTGCGCCTTCAAGGGCCGCACGTAACGCGTCACGGTCTTCTTCCGCAGCGGTACGACCCACTTCAGGGTTCGCTCCAGCTCCCAGACCTTTGGTAATACCATTACCAATCTGGATAGTCTGGCCTACAGCAGTTTTACGTAACGCTTGAGCATCAGTATTCACTGCAAAGAATTCAACACCTTCGATGCGTTCACGCACCATGTGTTCAACGGCATTACCGCCGCCACCACCGACGCCGATGACTTTAATCACCGCGTCGTTGGTCAGTTCCATAGGTTCAAACATAGTTTCTCTCCGTTTTGTGCCTGTCGCCTGAGACCGCTAATTTTGTCTGGTCTCTTATAAAATTTAAAACTCTTTTCTCAGCCAGCTGTTGATTCGTTTAATCCATGAGCCGACAGAGGTTCGTTTTTCCACTTCTGCTTCACCACTGAGATGTGTTTCTTTCCCGTAGTGCAGCAAGCCGACTGCTGTGGAGTAATAAGACTCCTGGGCATAATCAGTCAGGCCTGTAATATTAAGCGGTTGCCCGATACGTACTTGCGTATGGAACACCCGTTGTGCACAGGCAGCCAGCCCTTCGATTTGCGCGGCACCACCTGTCAGAACAATCCCAGCGGCCAGGTGGTGCTTCACACCTTGCTGGCGAAGTTGTTCTTGTAACTGCAAAATCTCTTCGTTTACCAGGTTCAATAATTCGGTATAACGAGGCTCGATAACTTCTGCGAGCGTCTGGCGTTGTAGGCTACGCGGTGGACGTCCACCTACGCTTGGTACTTCAACGTTTTCGTCTTTACCTACTATCGAACCCAGCGCGCACCCATGGCGCACTTTAATGGCTTCAGCATCACTCGGTGGAGTGCCGAAAGCATATGCGATATCACTGGTCACCACATTCCCGGCATAAGGGATAACTTTGGTGTGGCGTAATGCGCCGCCAGTGTAAACCGCGATGTCCATAGTACCACCACCGACATCGACTACGCAGACCCCTAATTCACGTTCATCTTCGGTCAATACTGCATAGCTCGCTGCAAGACCTGCAAAAATTAGTTGGTCAACTTTGAGCCCACATCGTTCAACAGCTTTGACGATGTTTTTAGCCATATCGTTGTGGCAAGTAATCAAGTGCACTTTAGCCTGCATACGTACACCCGATAAACCTACAGGATTTTTGATGCCTTCCTGGTAGTCAATCGCGTATTCTTGCGGGATTACATGCAAAACACGATGTTCGTCACGTACACGCACCGACTTTGCGGTGTGAACAACGTTCTCAACGTCTTCCTGCGTCACTTCTTCTTCAGAGATTGGCACCATACCAATCTCGTTTTGACAGCTAATATGCTTACCTGACAGCGCAAGGTAGACCGAAGATATCTGGCAATCAGCCATCAACTCGGCTTGGTCTATCGCACGTTGAACGCATTTAACGACTGACTCAAGATCGTTTACGCCACCTTTGTCCATACCACGCGATGGGCAACTGCCCACGCCAATAATATTGACCATACCGTCAGGCAGAACTTCCCCTACTAAAGCGGCAACCTTTGCGGTACCGATCTCCAGTCCTACTACCAGTTTTCTGTCCGTCGCCTTGATCATTGTTATTCTGCCTGTGCCTGATTCTGTTGCTGATTAGGATTAGGTTGTTCTGTTACGGGAGCAGGCTGCCAGCCTACTGCCGCGCCTGAGTCATAACGCAAGTCGACATAACTAATCCTTTTGTTGTCGGCTTGCTCTTGCTGCTGCAGAACAGGGTAAAGTTCCACAAAGCGACTCAAGCGTTTCATCGTATCGCCCCGGCCCAAGTTGAGCTTAATGCCATTATTCAACGTCAATTGCCAGGAACGACGAGCGGTCATCGCCGCTTCTTTCAACGTAAATTTATCCTTTGCCAGCACTGCGCCCATGTCGCGGAAGCCTTCCAACACTTCACCTTCACTGCCTTCTGGCCCGGATAACATAGGTAAAGTCTGCTTTGCAGAACGTTCTGCAGGAACACTAAACGAATTTCCTTGCGCATCAATCATATGCTGATCATTCCAGCGCGCGATGGGCACATATTCAACCAGATGAATCTTCAATTCGTCGGGCCACTGCTTTCTTACACTCGCCTGCTTAATCCATGGCAAGCGTTCAATTTGCTGCTGGATGATATTCACATCCTGGGTCATAAAGGTGCCAGGGGGCCCAAGTGCCAGAATTGACTGACGAATATCATCGTTACGGGTGTAATGCCGTTCACCAGTAACCACCAACTTCGATAGCGGCAGGCGCTGAGCATCTTCCATCCAGCCGACCACAATCCAGCCGCCGATAAATACCGTAAACAGTACTGCGCTCAGGAAAATTATCCCGGCCAGTCGCCCACCATTACTGCGACGAGAACTGGTTTCTTCTTCTTCCTGGCGATTACGCGTATTCAGAGCTGCTTGCGACATATCAGTCTGCCAACTCCAGAATACGCACTACCAGTTGAGAGAACGTCATACCTGCCTGACGTGCTGCCATTGGCACAAGACTATGGCTGGTCATACCCGGAGAGGTGTTAACCTCAAGCAGATAAAACTGACCGTCGCTATCTAGCATGACGTCTACGCGCCCCCAGCCACTGCAGCCCAAAACTTGCCAGGCTTGCAGCACTAAAGCCTGCAATTCTTGTTCGCGCTGCTCAATTAAACCGCTCGGGCAGAAATATTGTGTCTCATCAGAGAGATACTTCGCCTCATAATCATAGAAAATTCCAGCGGGTTGGATACGAATTGACGGTAATATTTCTTCGCCAAGAATCGCAACCGTGTACTCAGGGCCACTTAACCATTTCTCAATGAGCACTTCTTCGTCATGTTCGAAGGCTAATTCAAGCGCTGCAGGCAGTGCTGCAACGTTATCAACCTTAGACATACCAACGCTTGAGCCTTCACGGCTTGGCTTAACGATGACAGGTAGCCCTAAGCTTGCGATGCGTTCAATTGTGGTTGCATTAATGCCCGCTTCAACATCACGACGAGTTAACGCAACCCACGGAGCAACCGGTAAATCTGCACCTTTCCACAGCAATTTGGTACGCAATTTATCCATAGTGACAGCAGAAGCCATCACGCTGCTACCGGTGTACGGCAACTTTAAGAATTCCAGCAATCCTTGCAGCGTTCCGTCTTCCCCGCCACGACCATGTAAGGCAATAAATACTTTGTCAAAACCCAGCGCTTTTAGCTCGGTCACTGGCGTGTTTTTAGGATCGACTTCGTGTGCATCAATTCCTGCTTCTCGAAGACCTGCAAGTACTGCAGCACCTGATTGCAATGACACCTCACGTTCAGCGGAAGTACCGCCCAGCAGGACAGCGATTTTATCAGCCATGTTGGTCTCCTTCCTTAGTGTGGGGCTGCAATTTGAATTCAGCCAGGTTTCTGGCAACTTTTCCAACATTTCCCGCACCTTGCACCAGGATCAAGTCATTTCCCGACAAAACGGGTGCTAAAACGTCAGCGATCTGACTGGCATCTGGGACCAGAATCGGGTCCACTTTTCCGCGGCCACGAATGGTGCGGCAAAGTGAACGACTATCAGCACCGGGAATTGCAGCTTCGCCAGCAGAATAAACGTCCAGCATCAGCAATGAATCCACTTGCGACAATACGTTAGCAAAGTCATCGTACAAATCACGGGTACGAGTGAAACGGTGTGGCTGGAAAATCATGACCAGGTTTTTATCCGGCCAGCCCGCGCGCGCCGCCTTAATGGTTGCATCGACCTCTGTCGGATGGTGACCGTAGTCATCCACCAGCATTGCAGTACCTTCTTTGCCATTCACTTGCGCGAGTGGATACTCACCGAGGAAATCAAAGCGGCGGCCTGTCCCCTGGAAGCTTTCCAGGGCACGCAGAATATCGGCATCATCAATACCTTCTTCTGTGGCAACAGACACCGCAGCAGCCGCATTTAATGCATTGTGGCGGCCAGGTGCATTCAGGGTAACGTGCAACGCAGGTTTATCCTGACGCGAAATAGTGAAGTGGCCCTGAGCCCCTTTCTGCAGATAACTTTCAATGCGCACATCCGCATCTTCGCTAAAACCGTATGTAGTGATTTTGCGACCTACGCGCGGCAACAACTCGCGGATCACCGGATCATCGACACACATTACAGCTAAGCCGTAGAACGGTAAGTTGTGCAGGAAGTTAATAAACGTCTGCTTTAAGTTCTCGAAGTCACCCTGGTAAGTGTCCATGTGGTCAGCTTCGATATTCGTGACCACAGAAACCATTGGTTGCAGGTGTAGGAATGACGCATCACTCTCATCTGCTTCTGCAATCAGGTAACGGCTGTGACCTAAACGCGCATGTGTTCCTGCCGCTTTAACCAGGCCGCCATTCACAAAAGTAGGATCGAGGCCTGCTTCTGCATAAATACTAGAAATCATCGCCGTAGTGGTCGTTTTACCGTGCGTACCGGCAATCGCGATGCCATGGCGGAAACGCATCAGCTCGGCCAGCATTTCGGCACGACGAATAACGGGAATACGTGCTTCATGAGCTGCAACAATTTCCGGGTTATCCATAGAGATAGCTGTGGAAACCACCACAACGCTCGCATCAAGCACGTTTTCCGGGCGATGGTTGAAATAAATCGTGGCGCCCAGCGCCGACAACTGCTGAGTGACCGGGTTCGGAGCCAGATCAGACCCACTAATCTGGTAACCTTCGTTAGCTAAAACTTCAGCAATACCGCCCATACCGGCGCCGCCGATGCCAACAAAGTGAATGTGCCGGACGCGACGCATCTCGGGCACGATAGAACGCAGTTTCGCCAGTTGTTGTGTATTCATTCTCTAACCTGCAGCGTCAAACGCCATTACTTCAAATATTCATGGGCAACATAGCCACCCACAATGATTACGCCAGTGCTGCGGCGCTCACTTCTTTTGCTACCCGCTCTGTGGCATCAGGAATGGATACAGCACGCGCACGCTCGGCCATTGCCAATAACGTTGCTCTGTCCCACCCGGCGAGAGTTTGGGTAACGGCATCCACGGTAAACTGCGGTTGCTCCAGTATTTTTGCCGCTCCAGCTTTTTCCAACGGCAGCGCATTCCAGTATTGCTGCCGGTCTTTGTGCTGGAAGGGAACAAACAGTGCAGGTAACCCTGCGGCCGCGACTTCACTAACGGTTAATGCACCGGAGCGACAGACCACGACATCGGCCCACGCGTAAGCGGCGGCCATATCATCAATAAATTCGGTTACTTTATGCTGTGGCTGTCCTGCGTCTGCATAACCTTGCTTAACAAACTCCTCGCCACCTTTGCCACTCTGGTGCCAAATGGTGACGGCATCGCCCAAGCGGCCTGCAACCTGCGGGATGGTCTGGTTCAGCACTCGTGCACCCTGAGAACCACCAACAACTAATACCCGCACAGGGCCTTCGCGCCCGGAAAAACGTTCTTGTGGCAATGGTAAAGCCAGCACATCCGTACGTACCGGGTTGCCCACTACGTCAGCATTTGGGAATGCACCCGGAAACGCCTGCATCACTTTTTTAGCGATCTTTGACAGCCATTTGTTGGTTAACCCGGCAATCCCGTTTTGCTCATGCAACACAACCGGAATACCCAGTGACCATGCCGCCAGTCCGCCAGGTCCGGACACATAACCGCCCATCCCCAGAACCACGTCCGGACGATAGGCTTTCATGATGGCCCGCGCTTGACGCCAGGCATTGAAAATACGAACCGGCGCCAGCAACATTGCTTTCAGGCCTTTGCCACGCAAGCCAGAAATACGAATAAAATCGATCTCAATCCCATGCTTAGGAACTAAGTCAGCTTCCATACGATCGGCAGTTCCGAGCCAGCGTACTTGCCAGCCCTGAGCCATCAAGTGATGAGCCACTGCAAGACCCGGGAACACATGCCCGCCGGTCCCGCCTGCCATCACCATTAACCGCCGGGTTTGATTACTCATCGCACACCCTTCGTAAACGCCTGCGCTTTGGCCAGACGTGTTTCATGATCGATACGCAGCAACATCATGATTGCTGTAGACATAATTAATAGACTCGAACCACCGTAACTGATCAGTGGTAATGTCAGACCTTTCGTTGGCAACATGCCCGCTGCTGCGCCCACGTTTACCAGTGCCTGGAAACTAAACCAGACTCCAATTGAGCAACCTAAGAAGCCCGCAAAACGCTGGTCCATTTCTAATGCACGTTTGCCGATGGACATCGCACGAAAAGCCACGAAGAATACCATCAATAAAGCCAGTACCACACCGATATATCCCAGCTCTTCAGCGATAATCGAGAAGATGAAGTCGGTATGTGCTTCTGGTAAATACTCGAGTTTTTGAACTGAGTTACCTAAACCCTGCCCCCACAATTCGCCGCGTCCAAATGCCATCAGAGACTGTGTTAGCTGGTAACCACTACCAAACGGGTCATCCCATGGGTTCCAGAATGACGTTACGCGGCGGATACGATACGGTTCAGCAAGGATCAGCAGAATAACGGCTGAGATACCCATACCGATAATGGCCAGGAACTGCCAGAGTTTGGCTCCCGCCAGGAACAGCATCGCAAGCGTGGTAACAAACAGCACAACCACCGTACCAAGGTCAGGCTGCGCCAGCAGTAGCACGGCTAATACCAGAATAACGCCCATCGGCTTGAGGAAGCCGCGCAGGTTATTACGCACCTCATCAACCTTACGAACCAGATAGTTGGCGAGATAACAGAACAACGACAGTTTAGTGAATTCAGCTGGCTGAATACGCAACGGGCCGAAAGCAATCCAACGTGATGCACCGTTAACCGAGCTACCGACAACCAGTACAATCAAAAGCATAGCGATTGAGAGCAACAGCATTGCGGTACTGTGACGCTGCCAGAAATCCATCGGCAGGCGCAGCGTCACCATTGCCAGAGCAAACGCCAGAATGATGTATAACCCGTCGCGTTTCGCAAACAGGAAGGGATCATTGGCCAGGCGCTGCCCTACTGGCATAGATGCAGATGTCACCATAATGAAACCGACAGCTGCTAACCCGAAGGTCAGCCATAACAACGTGCGGTCATACATCACGATGTTATTGGAATCTGCTTCCTTGGTGCCCATCACCCAGCCTTTAAGCGCCGACCCCAACCAGGCCAGGATGGCAAATCCAGGCACGCGAGGCATACGCAGGCGAGGGAGAGATAAGCGCATCAGCCAAGCTCCTTCGCAAGTAAGGTGAATTGGTCACCACGTTGCTCAAAGTTTTTGAACTGATCGAGGCTTGCACAGGCAGGGGAAAGCAGAACCATATCACCTGCCTTGATACGAGAAGCGATTAATTTCATCGCCTCTTCCATCGTTTCAGTTTGCTCAGCAACATCCGGACGCAATGCAGCAAGTTCAGCACCATCGCGGCCAAAACAGTAAAGACGAATTGCAGAGCCCTGCAGGTATTGAGCAAGTGAAGAGAAATCAGCAGATTTGCCGTCGCCACCTAACAACAGATGTAGCGTACCCTCAACTTTCAAGCCATTTAGCGCCGCTTCAGTACTGCCAACATTGGTTGCCTTCGAATCGTTAATCCAGCGCACGCCGTTACGTTCCCAGGCAAGCTGGAAGCGATGAGCAAGGCCGGTAAATGTTGTAAGTGCTTTCAGACTACTGGAACGCGGAAGTTTCACCGCATCGGCCAGCGCCAGCGCAGCAAGCGCGTTGGTGTAGTTATGACGACCAACCACTTTCATTTCTTTAGTGTTCAGTATTTTCTCGCCTTTCACCCGCAGCCAGGTATCGCCTTGCTGGTGGTTGAGATGATAGTCACCTACGTCGACGCCAAAGCTGATGCAGCGTTCATCTGCACCACGCACAGGCATCGTCAACGCATCATCGGCGTTGACTACACAAACAGCGGCGTTTTCATAAACACGTAATTTGGCTGCACGATACTGCTGCAAACCAAACGGATACCTGTCCATATGGTCTTCAGTGACGTTAAGAATCGTCGCTGCAGCAGCTTTCAGGCTAAAGGTGGTTTCCAACTGAAAGCTTGATAACTCAAGCACGTAAAGCTCACGATTTGGCTCCAGCAGCATTAACGCGGGTAGGCCGATATTTCCGCCGACACCCACATTCACACCAGCCGCTTTAGCCATTTCACCGACTAAAGTGGTGACGGTGCTTTTACCATTCGAGCCAGTAATCGCCACAATCGGCGCTTGTGCTTCACGGCAAAAGAGTTCGATATCACCCACAATCTCAACACCGGCATCAGCCGCACGGCTCAAAGCAGGATGGGCAATTGCGATACCAGGGCTGGCAACAATCAAGTCAGCCGCTAACAACCAGTCTTCGTTGAGTGAGCCAGTGTGTCGCTCCACCGCTTCGGGCAGTTTATCCAGACCCGGCGGTGAAATGCGGGTGTCCATCACACGTGGCGTAACACCACGCGCAAGGAAAAAGTCCACGCAAGACAGGCCCGTGAGGCCCAATCCGATAATGACGACATTTTTACCCTGGTAATCAGTCATAGTTAACGCACCTTCAGGGTAGCCAGGCCAATCAGGACCAGCATCAGCGAAATAATCCAGAAGCGCACAATAACTCGCGGCTCAGGCCAGCCTTTCAATTCGTAGTGGTGATGAATCGGAGCCATGCGGAAAATACGCTGTCCGCGCAATTTGAAGGAGCCGACTTGCAAGATGACTGACAGTGTTTCAACCACAAACACGCCACCCATAATCACTAACAAGAATTCCTGACGCAGCAACACAGCGATAGTTCCGAGTGCGCCACCAAGCGCCAGAGAACCTACGTCACCCATAAAGACTTGCGCCGGGTAGGTGTTGAACCACAAGAAGCCAAGCCCTGCACCGACAATCGCCGTACAGACGATGACCAGTTCCCCGGCATGGCGCAGGTATGGAATATGCAGATATTCAGCAAACTTAATGTTACCAGTCGCCCAGGCAACCAGCGCAAAACCTGATGCCACCAGCACAGTTGGCATAATTGCCAGCCCATCAAGGCCGTCTGTCAGGTTTACTGCGTTGCCAGTACCGACGATAACGAAGTACGCCAGTAGCACATAGAAAAGACCAAGCTGCGGCATTACGTCTTTAAAGAACGGCACAACCAGCTCGGTGGCTGGCGTTCCTTTTCCTACGCTGTACATCGTGAAAGCTACAGCCAGCGCGATAACCGACATCCAGAAGTATTTCCAGCGTGCAATCAGACCTTTAGTATCTTTACGCACCACTTTGCGGTAGTCATCGATAAAGCCAATCACCCCGTAACCAATCAGCACGAACAACACACACCAGACATACGGATTTGATGGATATGCCCACATCAACACGGAGATAACGATAGAAGTGAGGATCATAATCCCGCCCATCGTTGGTGTACCGCGTTTGCTGAAGTGAGATTCCGGGCCGTCGTTACGCACAACCTGGCCGAAGGAGAGTTGCTGCAAACGAGCAATCATACGCGGCCCCATCCATAACGAGATGAATAGAGCAGTCAGCAGGCTGACAATGGCGCGAAACGTCAGATAGGAAAAGACGTTAAAGCCGGAATAATATTTGACCAAGTGTTCGGCCAGCCAAACTAACATGTTCCATTCTCCTGTAATGCGTGTACTACCTGTTCCATGGCGGCACTACGTGAACCCTTCACTAAAATGGTAATCATTGAATGCTCAGCGAGTAGCGCCCTCAGGCGCACAATTAAAGAAGGCTTATCGGTAAAATGTTCGCCAACTTCAGAGGCAGTACTGATTGTTTCGCTCAGTGTGCCCACGCTTAGTACGCAATCGATGCCTGACGCTTTTGCTGCTTCACCCACCTGACGATGGCACTCAACAGACTCTGCACCCAACTCACCCATATCACCGACCACCATCACGCGGTAACCCGGCATTTCAGACAGCACCTGTGCTGCAGCGGTCATCGACCCCACATTGGCGTTGTAACTGTCGTCGAGGAGCAGTTGGTTTTCAGAAAGTTGAATCGGGAACAGACGCCCAGGAACGGCTTTAAGGCCCGCCAGACCGGTTTTAACTGCTTCCAGAGAAGCCCCCACCGACATCGCAAGTGAGGCCGCAGCCAGCGCATTAGCAATGTTATGGCGACCAGGGAGTGGCAGCGTAACATCAACGTCACCCGCTGGTGTTTTGATGGTGAAATCGGTGCCATGCGCGGTGATGTGCACATTGGTTGCAGTAAAATCACTACCTGTGGCATTAGGTGAAAAACGCCATACTTTGCGCTCACCAATCACTTCCTGCCAGTTCAGCCAATCATTGTTATCTGCGTTGAGAATAGCGATGCCGTTCCCAGGCAAACCAGTGAAGATTTCACCTTTTGCTTTCGCAACACCGGCAAGCGAACCAAACCCTTCCAGGTGTGCGGCTGCCAGGTTATTGACCAACGCAGCTTCCGGGCGTGTGAGGTTCACAGTCCAGGCGATTTCACCCTGGTGATTCGCACCGAGCTCAATGACCGCATATTCATGTTCTGGCGTCAGGCGTAACAACGTCATCGGCACGCCAATATCGTTATTCAAATTGCCAGCCGTATATAATGTGTTACCGCACTCACGCAAAATAGCGGCTGTCATCTCTTTTACAGAGGTTTTGCCGGAAGAACCTGTCAGCGCGACAATACGTGTTGGAACTTGCTGGCGCACCCAGGCTGCGAGTTCGCCAAATGCCTGATGCGTATCGGCGACTACAAGCTGTGGAACATTGATAGCTAGCTTGCGGCTAACCAATAACGCTCCAGCCCCACCCTTCACGGCATCTTGCACAAAGTCATGAGCATCAAAACGCTCACCTTTCAGTGCGACGAACAGACAGCCCGGCGTTAATTTGCGCGTGTCGGTAGTGACATCAATGATATCGGCGTCAGCACCATGCAACTCTCCCTTCAGGACAGTGGCAAGTTGGCTCAAGGAAACGCGGATCATGCCACAACCCCCAACAGACGGGCGACAGTGACACGGTCGGAGTAGTCCAGACGGCGCACACCCACAATTTGATAATCCTCATGACCCTTGCCGGCAACCAGAACCACATCGTTTTCTTTGGCTTGCATAATCGCGTTAGTCACAGCTTCGGCGCGGCCTGAAACCACATGCGCGCGGCCTGCATCCAACATGCCTACCAGGATATCGGCAACAATCGCTTTTGGCTCTTCAGTGCGAGGGTTGTCATCGGTAACAACAACAACATCGGCATACTGTTCAGCGATACCACCCATAATTGGGCGCTTGCCTTTATCGCGATCGCCGCCGCAACCGAACACGCACCACAGCTTGCCGCTACAATGTAAACGCGCGGCTTGCAGGGCTTTTTCCAGCGCATCTGGCGTATGGGCGTAATCCACCACAACCGTCGGCTTACCAGGAGCTGTGAAAACTTCCATGCGACCGCAAACAGGTTGCAGGCTCTGAGCCGTTTTCAGCAGTTCTTCGAGTGGGTAATCCAGCACTAACAGAGTGGCAAGCGCCAGCAGCAAGTTGCTAACGTTAAACGCGCCCATCAGGCGGCTTTCAATTTCGCCATCCCCCCATGAAGAGCTGAACTGGATAGTGGCCCCGCCATCGTGATAATGCACGTTGGTTGCTTTCAACCAGCGTCCACGGCAGCCGGGCTGCAAATTGTTTTCCATCGTAACGGCAACAGCGTCAGGCAAGCGTGCTAACCAATTGCGTCCGATTTCATCATCAGCATTAATGATTGCATTGCCGTAATCATGTTCGGAGAACAGCAACCATTTCGCAGCTTCATAGCCTGCCATATCACCATGGTAATCCAGGTGATCTCGGCTGAGATTGGTGAACACGCTGGCAGTGAATTTCAATGCGGAAACACGATGCTGAACCAGCCCGTGTGAGGAAACTTCCATCGCTGCAAAGCTTGCGCCTTCATCAGCCAGTGTCGCCAGCACGTGCTGCACGTCAACGGCAGAGCCAGTGGTGTTTTCGGTCGGTTTCACATTGCCGAGTAAACCGTTGCCCACGGTACCCATAACGGCACTGGTTTCGCCTAATAACTGGCTCCACTGTGCTAGCAACTGAGCGGTAGTCGTTTTGCCATTTGTGCCCGTCACGCCAACCAGGCGTAATGCACTTGAGGGTTCGTTGTAAAAACGCCCTGCCAAAGCAGAAAGTCGTTGATGCAACTGGCTCAGATAAATAACCGGCACACCGTGCATTTCACGGATTTCACCATCTACTGCTTCGCCTTCAGCTTCAGCAACGATAGCGGCTACACCTTGCGCTATTGCCTGCGGGATATATCGACGCCCGTCCGCCTGATGACCGACTATAGCTACAAAAAGGTCGCCCGATGCCGCCACGCGGCTATCGAGTGTCATTTCTCGCAGAGCTCTCTCCGGCGCTTGTGGCACCCACGGAGCAAGAAGGTCGCGCAAATTACGATCTGCCACCTGATCCCTCATTTTGATTAATTACAAATTCACTTTTTTCACCTGTCGCCAGAGCATCCGGTTCGATATTCATGGTGCGCAGAACGCCGCCCATAATGGCACCGAACACAGGTGCAGAGACGGCACCACCGTAATACTTCCCTGCTTGTGGGTCGTTAATCACCACAACCAGCGCAAATCGAGGGTTACTTGCTGGCGCTACGCCCGCGGTGTAAGCAATGTATTTGTTGACGTATTTTCCGTCCGGCCCGACTTTTTTCGCCGTACCGGTCTTAATTGCAATGCGGTAGCCTTTGATGGCCGCTTTAACGCCACCACCACCAGGCAATGCCACACTTTCCATCATATGAACGACGGTACGAACCAACTGTTCAGGGAAGATACGTTCACCTGGAACAGGGGGATCAACCTTCGTAATTGACAGTGGGCGATACACACCGTAGCTGCCAATCGTTGCGTAGACTCGCGCTAACTGTAACGGGGTTACCATTAGCCCGTAGCCGAAAGAGAAGGTGGCCCTCTCTATGTCAGACCACCGTTGTTTTTGCGGATATAAGCCACTGCGTTCTCCGACCAGCCCCAAGTTGGTCGCTTTTCCCAATCCAAAACGTGAGTAAGTATCTACCAACGCTGAGGAGGGCATCGCTAACGCCAGTTTAGAAACCCCGACGTTACTCGACTTCTGTAGCACCCCGGTAAGGGTCAATTCGCTGTAGCGCGCCACATCTTTGATCTCATGACCATTAATGCGGTACGGCACGGTATTCAGAACGGTATTTTCACGTACCACGCCACGTTGCAGCGCAGTCATGACCACCATCGGTTTCACTGTAGAACCCGGCTCGAAAACGTCCGTAATGGTACGGTTACGCATCACGTCTTTCGGGGTTCCACTTAAATTATTTGGGTTATAGGATGGGCTGTTTGCCATCGCTAAAACTTCGCCAGTGCTCACATCAACCAGCACCGCACTGCCCGATTCCGCTTTGTTGAAGGCCACAGCATTGTTTAGCTCGCGATAAACCAACGCCTGTAAGCGCTCATCAATACTCAACGCGAGGTTATGAGCGGCCTGACTATCGGTTGAAGAAATATCTTCAATGACGCGCCCGAAACGGTCTTTACGCACGACGCGCTCGCCCGGTTGGCCGGTCAGCCATTTGTCGAAGCTTTTTTCAACGCCCTCAATACCCTGGCTATCCACGTTAGTGAAGCCAATAAGGTGAGCGGTTACTTCGCCTGAAGGGTAGTAACGGCGAGATTCCTGGCGTAAATGAATACCGGGAAGTTTCAGTTTTTTGATGTAATCGCCAATATCAGGGTTAACCTGACGGGCGAGATAAATAAATCGGCCTTTCGGGTTGCTGTTAACACGGGAAGCCAGTTGATCAAGAGGGATTTTCAGAGCATCCGCCAGCGCTTTCCAGCGGTTATCCAGCGTAATACCACCTGCATCATGCAGCTCTTTCGGATCGGCCCAAATCGCATTCACCGGCACGCTTACTGCCAATGGGCGACCAGCGCGATCGCTAATCATGCCACGAGAAGTAGAGACTTCCTGCACACGCAAAGAGCGCATGTCTCCCTGGCGAACCAGCATATCTGGCGCAATGATTTGCAGCCAGGCAACGCGCCCCAGCAAGAAAACCAGCGCCAGCAAAATGCAACCGCAAAGCAACGCAAAACGCCAACTTACAAAGTTGGCCTGTTCTTCCTGGCGTTTCGGTTTAAGCGTTTTTGCCGCTGCTCTCATCTGCCACGCGATTCCTTATTGCTGAACTACAATGTTTTCCTGCGATGGGTCAACATGCTGCAATTGCAGCTTTTCCGTTGCGACCCGCTCCACCCGGCTATGATCGCCCAGTGCATTTTCTTCCAAAATCAGATTTCGCCATTCGATATCCAGCGCATCACGTTCCACAACCATTTGCTCACGCTGAGCGGTGAGCAGTCGGGTGTGGTGAGCGGTAGTCACAACAAAAATGGCGGTAACGATAATGGCGGTGAACAAGATCAGCGGTAGTTTCCCATGACGCAACAAATCACCACCAATCACTGTTGGTAGAGCATGCCGCTCGCCACTGCTCAACTGGCCAGTAACTTTATTCAGGGCTTCTGCCACTCTGCTGATCATGCGTTCGTCCTTTCAGCGATGCGCAGAACCGAACTACGCGCACGCGGGTTTTCCGCCACTTCTTCATCGCCTGGCATCATTTTGCCAATTGATTTTAAATATCTGCCACCAAGCTTATTCAACTGGGCTTCAGTCATTGGGATACCGGCCGGAACCTGTGGTCCACGGGTGTTTTCACGCATAAAGCGCTTAACAATTCGGTCTTCCAGAGAGTGGAAACTGATAATTGACAGGCGGCCACCCGTTGCGAGCGTTTCAATCGAGCCTTTCAGTGCCTTTTCGATCTCATCAAGTTCGCTGTTGATCCAGATACGAATAGCCTGGAAAGTACGCGTGGCCGGGTGTTTGAATTTGTCTTTAACCGGCATTGCTGCAGCTACAACCGTCGCAAGTTCTTTAGTGCGTGTCATTGGCTGTTCACGGTTGCGCTCGATAATGGCGCGCGCAATACGTTTGCCAAACTTTTCTTCACCGAAGGTTTTAATCACCCAGGCGATATCTGCTTCTTCAGCACTGAGCAACCATTCCGCAGCTGACTGGCCACGAGTCGGGTCCATACGCATATCCAACGGGCCATCACGCATAAACGAGAAGCCGCGTTCTGCATCATCAAGTTGCGGTGAAGAGACGCCAAGATCCAACAGGATGCCGTCAATTTTGCCCAGCAAGTCGCGTTCGCGTGCGTATTCAGCTAATTCAGAGAAAGGTCCATGAATGATAGAGAAGCGCGGATCATCAATTGCCCTGGCAGCCTCAATTGCTTGAGGATCTCGGTCGATTGCCAGCAGGCGCCCTTCTGGTCCCAGTTGGGAAAGAATCAGGCGAGAGTGACCACCGCGGCCAAACGTGCCATCAATGTAGATGCCATCCTGACGAATGTTGAGACCATTCACGGCCTCATCAAGCAGGACTGAAGTATGTTTAAAATTTTCCATCATTATTTATAGTGACAAGTCCTGCAGACGGTCCGACAAGGTGGTTGTCGTAGCCTGCTCAGCGTCGATGTCTTCCTTGACCTGTTGATGCCAGGTCGTTTCATCCCACAGTTCAAATTTATTGAACTGCCCAACCAGCATCACTTCTTTGGTTAGCCCAGCGTATTGGCGCAAAACAGGTGCTAGCAATAATCGCCCGGCGCTATCCATCTGACATTCACTGGCATGCCCGAGTAACAATCGCTGCACGCGACGCTCAACCGGGTTCATGCTCGACAGACGAGCTAGCTTTTGTTCAATAATTTCCCACTCGGGAAGGGTATAAAGCAGCAGGCATGGGTGATGGATGTCGATGGTACAAACCATCTGACCTTCAGAGGTTTCGACAAGCGCATCCCGGTAACGGGTAGGTACGGCAAGCCGCCCTTTGCTGTCGAGATTGACTAATGTTGCCCCACGGAACATGCCAGCCTCACCCTTAAATTCCCCTTTCCACCACTTAGACCCACAAAATCCCACCTAAAGGAGTTTACGGAGCGGAGGAAAACCTTGTCAAGCAAGCTACAACGCTGATGGAAATAATTTTCATCTCCTAAGCGATTGATAAATGACTGGCGTGAAAAGGCGCTACATCCACGATGCAAAATTAACGTTATGAATATTTGAAAGAAAAAAGATCAATAAGCATAAATATCGTTAAATCGACTGAAAACCTGCAAGGTAAAATATGAAGTGTTCAGTTTGCGACGCGGTCGGCATTTTAAGGTATTTCTCTGCAGGATAACAGCGCCAGATGCAGGCGAAACGCGGGCTGCGGGTTAGTTTGAAGGGGCACTGAGAACTATTGTTTAATTATCGGGCACTTTTACACACTGCTATGTAACAAAATAATTCAGAAGAAGGAATTATATCGATTCTGGAATTAAGAGAAGTGTCTATTATCAATGAAAAATAATTACCTGAATAACTAAGGGAAATAAAACGAGATTATTCTTAATTAAGAATGGCAGCCGTAACTGCCATCTCTTGTTAGTGCCGACTTAAACTGCCACGACGATATAGATTACGACGAATACGTGTTAATCCAGGCTTAGGTTTACGTGGCTCATCGAGGCTTGCCAATACCAATTCCAGTACTCTTTCGGCTACATCACGGTGGCGCTGCGCAACAGCCAATACTGGACATTGCAGGAAATCAAGCAACTCATTGTCACCGAAAGTCGCAATTGCTAACTCTGACGGCAAATGCCCTTCACGGCGCAATGTTACATCCATAACACCTTGTAATAATGCAAAAGACGTCGTGTATAGAGCCTGCGGCATTGGGTGAGTTTCCAACCACTTGTCAAAAAGCTGCGCTGCGGCTTCACGCTCATAACTGTTGGCATATAAGAAGTGTACTTCACGTGGATCATCTTTCCACGCGGTGCGGAAACCTTGTTCGCGCAAGTAGCTAACTGATAGCTCCGGCAATGCGCCAAGATAAAGAACCGTTTCAGCAGGGAAAGTACGCAGCTCACTGGCCAGCATTTCCGCATCTTCCTGGTCTGCACCGACTACGCTAATGAAATTTTCGCGATCTAATGCACGATCGAGCGCGATGATTGGAAAAGGGTCGTTCGCCCAGCGTTGATAGAATGGATGTTCAGGCTGCAGTGACGTTGAAACAATGATCGCATCAACCTGACGTTGTAGCAGGTGCTCAATACAACGCATTTCATTATCAGGCTGGTCTTCCGAGCACGCGATAAGCAACTGATATCCACGCTGACGAGCCTGGCGCTCCAGATAGTTGGCGATACGGGTGTAGCTTGTGTTCTCAAGGTCTGGAATAACTAATCCGATAGAACGCGTGCGCCCGGCACGCAATCCTGCAGCCACAGCATTCGGGTGGTAGTTATGTTCGCGTACAACTGCCATGACTTTCTCAACGGTCTTATCGCTAACGCGATACTGTTTTGCCTTACCGTTGATGACGTAGCTCGCCGTAGTGCGCGAAACTCCAGCCAGGCGCGCGATTTCATCCAATTTCACAGTAGCCCCTTATTTAGGATTTCCATAACCATACCCTGGTCATGGTTTCATTTTTATCATCTAAGCGCAGAATAATACCTCGGGCAACCGCTTTTGCTGGCAGTTGCTGCGCTATTTGCAAAAAAAAACCCGGTACGTGTTTTACCGGGTTTTTTATTTAGCCGCCATTACAGGCTAGCGCATAATCTTATCGCCACGCGATACGCCCACAATACCTGAGCGTGCGACTTCCACAATCTTAGCCACTTCACGAATGGTATTCAGGAATGCGTCCAGTTTGTCGCTAGTCCCTGCCAGTTGAACCGTGTAGAGCGTTGGTGTGACATCAATGATTTGCCCACGAAAGATTTCCGCGTTGCGTTTCACTTCTTCACGCCCGTAACCACTCGCCTGCACTTTTACCAGCATGATTTCACGCTCGACATGCGCCCCTTGCACCAGTTCGCTGACACGCAGGACATCCACCAGTTTATGCAGCTGCTTTTCAATCTGCTCCAGCACTTTCGCATCACCAACCGTTTGGATAGTCATGCGAGACAGTGTGGGATCGTCAGTTGGAGCCACGGTCAGGCTTTCAATGTTGTAACCGCGCTGAGCAAATAAGCCTATTACACGGGACAGCGCCCCGGACTCATTTTCGAGTAATACAGATAATATCCGGCGCATAATCAGGTTCTCTCCGTTTTGCTTAACCACATCTCATCCATACCACCGCCACGGATCTGCATCGGGTACACATGCTCAGTGCCATCAACTGCGACGTCGACAAATACCAGACGCTGGTTACGCACGGCCTCCAGCGCTTCGATCAACTTGCTTTCCAGCTCATGCGGCTCGTTAATGTTGATCCCTACATGCCCATAAGCTTCCGCAACGCGCACAAAATCAGGTAAAGACTCCATATAGGATTGAGAATGGCGGCCAGAGTAAATCATGTCCTGCCACTGTTTCACCATACCGAGATAACGGTTGTTGAGGTTAAGCACCAATACCGGCAAACCATATTGCAGCGCGGTAGAGAGTTCCTGGATATTCATTTGAATACTGCCATCACCCGTAACGCAAACCACGGTCTCGTCTGGCAATGCCAGCTTCACACCCAGTGCGGCTGGCAAACCAAAGCCCATAGTGCCGAGACCGCCAGAGTTAATCCAACGGCGAGGCTTATCAAAGGTGTAATAAAGTGCAGCAAACATTTGGTGCTGACCGACATCAGAGGTGACGTAAGCCTCACCTTTGGTCAGACGATAGATAGTTTCAATAACCGCCTGTGGCTTAATCTTATCGCTTGTTCTGTCAAACTCCAGGCACTGGCGTGCACGCCATTGCTCAATCTGTTGCCACCAGTCACGGATATCATCGCAGGACTGCGACGTATCTTCCTGCGCCATCAACTCCAACATTTGCTGTAAAACCTGACGCGCATCGCCAACAATAGGAATATCCGCACCGACAGTTTTAGAAATAGAAGTTGGGTCGATATCAATGTGCAGCACTGTCGCATTCGGGCAGTACTTCGCGAGATTGTTGGTGGTGCGGTCATCAAAGCGCACACCAACTCCGAAAATCACGTCAGAGTTGTGCATCACCATGTTAGCTTCATAAGTTCCGTGCATCCCCAGCATGCCTAATGCCTGGCGATGAGTCCCTGGAAACACGCCAAGACCCATTAACGAGGAGACGACCGGAATATTCAGCTTCTGGGCTAGTTCAAGCAGTTCATCATGACAGGCAGAAGTGATCGCACCGCCACCGACATACATGACCGGCTTTTTCGCCGCCAGCAAGGTTTGCAATGCGCGCTTAATCTGCCCTTTGTGACCCTGAGTGGTCGGGTTATAAGAACGCATACTGACTGTTTCGGGGTAGCTGTAAGGGAACTTATTTGCCGGACTCATAATGTCTTTTGGCAAATCGACCACAACCGGCCCTGGGCGGCCACTTGCTGCAAGCCAGAAGGCTTTTTTGATGATGCCAGGAATGTCTTCTGCTTGTTTGACTAAAAAGCTGTGTTTCACGACCGGGCGCGAAATCCCCACCATGTCGCATTCCTGGAATGCATCATAGCCAATCAGCGATGTTGCAACCTGACCAGAAAGCACCACCATTGGAATGGAATCCATGTAAGCCGTAGCAATGCCGGTGATTGCGTTTGTAGCACCTGGACCGGATGTCACCAGCACGACCCCCACTTCACCGGTTGCACGCGCCAGGCCATCAGCCATATGCACTGCCGCTTGTTCATGGCGTACCAGTACGTGATCAATGCCACCAATAGTATGAAGCGCATCATAGATATCGAGTACTGCGCCTCCTGGGTAACCGAATACATGTTTAACGCCCTGATCGATAAGCGATCGGACGACCATCTCGGCTCCTGACAACATCTCCATGGTTTGCCTCCAGGCTTACGTGTTTGACCGACCACCGAAATCATTTCGGCTAAGTCGTTGAGGCAGGTTGTTGCGCCCTGCATATGTCTTTTTATTATTGATAGTTGCCTAACATAACCGTTGAAAATCTGGCAATCAATTGCCAATCTTCAAGCCTCAAACAAGGATTTTTTTACGAACACTACAAAACCCTCGAGTGGCAGAGTTAAGCTCTGACCATAAGCAGAAATTATGAATGAAAATACCATGGATGGTGGCTTTGCAGGATAAATCTAATTAGCGCACGATTTATCATATGTTCTGGAGAGAAAGCACAAAAACAACTAAAGAAGAAAAAACTATAAAGGCTAATAAAAGAAGGATAACCGGATAGTTTAACCATCCGGATTACTCAGACAAGGATTCTAAATCTACTTACTGCACACTGTAGTCAGTAATTTTTCCATCCATTGATGCCCTTTATCGCGCCCTGCTGCTTCATGCCACGATAAATAACAAGTAGCTGTATTTTCTTTAAGCGGCAGTGTGAATGTTTGTAAATTCAGCGAGTCAGAAAACTCCTCAGCTAACCAGCGTGGTGCTATCGCAACCAGTTGAGTCTGCGACACAATATTTAAAACGCTGATCATTGCCATCCCTTGATAAGCAATACAGGCCAGTTTATCTGCTGTTTGATACCATGGTGCACTGAATGATGCAAAGCGATCCAGGGAAACAACCGCATGTTTTTCGTTATAAACGTCTTCTTCAGTTAATGGTTTAACTAAGCGTGGATTTTTCTTACTCGCCACCAGAACCATTTCATCTTCAAATAGTGGAATACATGTGAACTCAGGTCGACGAAATTCAGAATAGCTAATAACAAACTCTGTTTCCTGATAACGTAATTGGTGTTCAATATCTTTATTTAAAGACGATTTAAAGAGTAACTGAATACCTGGCGCAAAGCGTTTCACATTATTAAAGATAACAGAGGTTAAAAAATTATCTAAAGGGCTGCTAACACAAATGTTAAACACCCTTTCACTGCTGCTCGGGTCGAAACCTGCTCCTGGTAACTCATTCTGTACCAGCTGCAATGCCTGGCGAATGGAGCCAAACAGTTGGAAGGCGCGAGCCGTAGGCTGAATGCCTCGGCCATAACGTACGAATAGTTCATCATTGAACATTATTTTCAACCGGGCTACCGCATTACTCACTGCGGGCTGAGACATCCCCAGGGTTTGAGCAGCACGGGTAATATTCTGCACTTGCATAACAGCATCAAATACAGTTAATAAATTTAAATCAACAGAACGTAGTTGAGGTTTAAACCCATCATGAACTGTTGGTTGTTCTACATAATTATCAGACATGGCAAACTCCACTAAGATGGTTCGTCCTTTTTCACAGATTAACTCTGTGGGCTATCCCTATTATCACTTGCTAAGCAGAACATGCTGATCAATACAATTGAAAACATTATTTAAAAATAAAAATAAAATTTTTAATTCACGTTTCCTGACACGCCAACACGGCTTCAGCTACTGACAAGTCTGGTATAACTATAAAGATGTATATAACTTTTTTGTGTCAGTTGATTTCCTGAACATGCTAATGAAATCACAAAATGACTTATCGCACAATGATTCACCTAATGAATTATATATCAACCATGGATGACATCGCTGGTCGGAAACAATAGTTCTACTGAGAATCGAGTGATAAGGAAAGGAGATAAATTCCTAAAATAGGATTCTTGCCTTGATTAACCCTCGTAAATCATAATCATGATGAATAACACTGGTAATAAACACATTTATTTTTAATTGTTTCTGACGATTTCATTTTTACATAAAACGGTAAACAGTCCTTTTCCATACCTTTTATAAATATTATGAAAAATTGATATACCAGCACAAATAACTGGCCGTCACACCCACCTTACTATCGCCAAAACTGTGCCTGAGAGAATCGATTGTTGACACAGCAGGGCAGATCAAGTACCAATAAATGCATAACGAATTCACTTGGGGCTTGAAAACATGATTCGCACCATTCGCCTACTAGGTCTACTACTAAACGCAACTTCTTTGCGCGGTAGGCTGGTGGGCGAAATCGAGCGTTGATTCAAGCCATCAGACAGAAAAAACCCGCGCCACTGCGCGGGTTTTTTTATGCTCGTAGCAAGGGCCCCTAAGACGAGAAAGGACCACAACATGAGCCAACAAGTCATTATTTTCGATACCACTTTGCGTGATGGTGAGCAGGCATTACAGGCAAGTCTGAGTGTAAAAGAGAAGCTGCAAATTGCGATGGCACTGGAACGTATGGATGTTGATGTAATGGAAGTCGGTTTCCCTGTTTCCTCTCCTGGTGACTTCGAATCTGTACAGACCATCGCTCGCAATATCAAAAATAGCCGTGTATGTGGCCTCGCTCGTTGTGTAGATAAAGATATCGATGTTGCCGCCGAGGCGCTGAGGATTGCCGAAGCATTCCGTATTCATGTGTTCCTGGCCACGTCCACCATGCACATCGAAACCAAATTACGAAGTACCTTCGATGATGTTTTAGCTCGTGCAGTCAATTCTGTTAAACGCGCCCGTAACTACACCGACGACGTAGAGTTCTCATGTGAAGATGCTGGCCGTACTCCAATCGATAACCTGTGCCGTATAGTAGAAGCAGCCATTGGCGCAGGCGCTACAACTATCAACATTCCAGACACTGTGGGCTACACCACTCCAGTCCAGTTCGGCGGTATTATTCAGACTTTGTATAACCGCGTCCCTAACATTGATAAAGCGATTATCTCTGTCCACTGCCACGACGATTTGGGCATGGCAACAGGCAACTCTATCGCAGCAATTCAGGCCGGTGCCCGTCAGGTTGAAGGCACACTGAACGGTATAGGCGAACGTGCCGGTAACACTGCGCTGGAAGAAGTCATCATGGCGATTAAAGTACGCGGCCAAATGTTAGACGTGCATACCAATATTAATCACCATGAAATCTATCGCACCAGCCAGATTGTCAGCCAGCTGTGCAACATGCCAATCCCGTCGAACAAAGCGGTTGTCGGTTCAAACGCATTCGCCCACTCCTCCGGTATTCACCAGGATGGCGTGCTGAAAAACCGCGAAAACTACGAAATCATGACGCCGGAAACCATCGGCTTGAACCAGGTGCAATTGAACCTGACCTCCCGCTCGGGCCGCGCCGCAGTGAAACACCGTATGGAAGAGATGGGCTATAAAGAAGCCGACTACAATCTGGATTCTTTGTACGACGCCTTCCTGAAGCTGGCCGACAAAAAAGGCCAGGTCTTTGACTACGATTTGGAAGCATTGGCCTTCATCGGCAAGCAGCAGGAAGAACCAGAACATTTCCGCATGGAATACTTCAACGTGCAGTCGGGTTCAAGCGTGATTTCCACCGCTTCCGTCCAACTGCAATGTGGCGAAGAAACGCATTCAGAAGCCGCGACCGGCAACGGCCCGGTTGACGCTGTCTACCAGGCGATTAACCGCATCACAAATTACGACGTTGAACTGGTGAAATATCAGCTGTCTGCGAAAGGCCAGGGCAAAGACGCATTGGGCCAGGTTGACATCGTTGTGACCCACAAAGGCCGCCGCTTCCATGGCGTAGGTCTGGCGACCGACATCGTTGAATCTTCAGCGAAAGCGATGATTAACGTGCTGAACAACATCTGGCGTGCGGGCATCGTCGAAAAAGAATTGCAACGCAAAGCTCATAATAAAGAAAATAATCAGGAAACCGTGTGACATGTCAAAAACTCATCATATAGCAGTATTGCCGGGTGACGGCATTGGCCCAGAAGTTATGGCTCAGGCGCTGAAAGTGCTGGATGCAGTTCGTAAGCGCTTCGATATGCGCATTACCACCAGTCAATATGACGTAGGTGGCATTGCTATCGACCGTCACGGCAACCCGCTGCCACCCGTTACCGTTGAAGGCTGCGAGCAAGCAGACGCAATTCTTTTCGGCTCCGTGGGCGGCCCTAAGTGGGAACACCTGCCTCCGGCCGAGCAGCCAGAGCGTGGCGCGTTATTGCCGCTGCGTAAGCACTTTAAGTTGTTCAGTAACCTGCGCCCTGCTCGCCTGTACCAGGGTCTGGAAGAGTTTTGCCCACTGCGTGCTGACATCGCCGCGAACGGCTTTGACATTCTGTGTGTGCGTGAACTGACTGGCGGGATCTACTTCGGCCAGCCGAAAGGCCGTGAAGGCTCCGGCATGCACGAGAAAGCATTTGATACCGAAGTGTATTACCGCTTTGAGATCGAGCGTATTGCACGCATCGCTTTCGAGTCGGCCCGTAAACGTCGCAGCATCGTCACCTCAATTGATAAAGCGAACGTGCTGCAATCGTCGGTGATGTGGCGCGAAATCGTCGGCGAAATCGCGAAAGAATACCCGGACGTTGAGTTGGCACACATGTACATCGACAACGCCACCATGCAGCTGATTAAAGACCCGTCGCAGTTTGACGTGCTGCTGTGCTCCAACCTGTTTGGCGACATTCTGTCTGACGAATGCGCGATGATCACCGGCTCCATGGGCATGCTGCCATCGGCAAGCCTGAACGAGCAAGGTTTCGGCCTGTACGAACCTGCGGGCGGTTCCGCGCCTGATATCGCAGGTAAAAATATTGCTAACCCAATTGCGCAGATCCTGTCTCTGGCTCTGTTAATGCGCTACAGCCTGGATGCTGAAGAGGCCGCTTTGGCCATCGAAAACGCTATCAACCTTGCGCTGGAAGAAGGTTTCCGTACCGGCGACCTGGCTCGTGATGGCAACGCAATCAGCACCGACGAAATGGGCGATACCATTGCTCGCTTCGTGGCAGAGGGGAAATAATCATGGCGAAAACGTTATATCAAAAGTTGTACGATGCCCACGTCGTCTACGAAGCAGTCGATGAAACACCACTGTTGTACATCGACCGTCATCTGGTGCACGAAGTGACCTCCCCGCAGGCGTTTGATGGCCTGCGGGCCCATAAGCGCCCGGTGCGTCAGCCAGGCAAAACTTTTGCCACCATGGACCACAACGTTTCTACGCAGACTAAAGACATCAACGCTTCCGGCGAAATGGCCCGTATTCAGATGCAGGAATTGATGAAAAACTGCAAAGAATTCGGCGTTGAATTATATGACCTGAACCACCCGTTCCAGGGCATCGTTCACGTGATGGGGCCGGAGCAAGGCATTACGTTGCCGGGCATGACCATCGTGTGTGGTGACTCCCACACCGCGACCCACGGCGCATTTGGCGCGCTGGCGTTTGGTATCGGCACTTCCGAAGTTGAACATGTGCTGGCGACGCAAACCCTGAAACAGGGCCGCGCCAAAACCATGAAGATTGAAGTGACCGGCACTGCCGCACCTGGCATCACCGCAAAAGACATCGTGCTGGCGATTATCGGCAAAACCGGTAGCGCTGGCGGCACCGGGCACGTAGTGGAATTCTGCGGTAGCGCGATTCAGGCGCTGTCGATGGAAGGCCGTATGACGCTGTGTAACATGGCTATCGAAATGGGTGCCAAAGCAGGCATCGTGGCACCAGACGAAATCACCTTTAACTATGTGAAAGGCCGTCTGCATGCCCCGAAAGCCGCCGACTGGGACGACGCCGTGGCTTACTGGAAAACCTTCAGCACTGACGAAGGCGCGAAATTCGACACCATCGTCACACTGGACGCCGCAGAAATCGCTCCGCAAGTCACCTGGGGGACCAACCCAGGCCAGGTGATTTCCGTTACCGAAAACATCCCGAATCCAGAATCGTTCGCTGACCCGGTAGAACGCGCTTCTGCCGAGAAAGCGCTGGCGTATATGGGCCTGAAACCCGGCATTCCATTAACCGAAGTCGCTATCGACAAAGTGTTTATTGGTTCATGCACCAACTCACGTATCGAAGATTTGCGTGCTGCGGCAGAAATTGCCAAAGGCCGTAAAGTTGCTCCAGGCGTGCAGGCGTTAGTGGTTCCAGGTTCTGGCCCGGTAAAAGCACAGGCGGAAGCGGAAGGTCTGGATAAGATTTTCATCGAAGCCGGTTTTGAATGGCGCTTGCCAGGCTGCTCGATGTGTCTGGCGATGAACAACGACCGCCTGGAACCGGGCGAGCGTTGTGCTTCTACCAGCAACCGTAACTTTGAAGGCCGCCAGGGCCGCGGTGGCCGCACTCATTTGGTTAGCCCGGCAATGGCCGCCGCAGCCGCTGTATCCGGTCACTTTGCTGACATCCGCACGTTGAAATAAAGGAAAACACCATGGCAGAGAAATTTATCCAACATACCGGCCTGGTCGTTCCGCTGGATGCCGCAAACGTTGATACCGACGCAATCATTCCGAAGCAGTTTTTGCAGAAAGTCACGCGCACCGGTTTTGGCGCACATTTGTTTAACGACTGGCGTTTTCTGGATGATGCAGGCCAAAAGCCTAATCCAGAATTCGTGCTGAACTTCCCGGAGTTTAAGGGCGCTTCTATTTTGCTGGCGCGAGAAAACTTCGGCTGCGGTTCTTCCCGTGAACACGCGCCGTGGGCGTTGACTGATTACGGTTTCAAAGTGGTTATCGCGCCAAGTTTTGCGGATATTTTCTACGGCAACTCATTCAACAACCAGTTACTGCCGGTGACGTTGAGCGAAGCAGAAGTCGATGAGTTGTTCAAACTGGTCGCGGCCAATCCAGGTATTAAATTCGTTGTCGACCTGGAAGCGCAGACGGTGATTGCGGGTGAGAAAAGCTATTCATTTAATATCGATACTTTCCGCCGCCACTGCATGTTAGAAGGGCTGGATAGTATTGGCCTGACGTTGCAGCACGAAGGTTCAATTTCTGCTTACGAGCAGAAACAACCGGTGTTTATGCGTTAACAGACTCCAATTCTTATACCCAAAATAATTCGAGCTGCATCGAGGCGGTAAGTGTTCGAGGCCCAGGGAGCTTACATAAGTAAGTGACCTGGGCGAGGACACGCAGCCAACAAAGAGGCAGCTTGAAGTATGAAGGGTATTACTTCAGCGTTTCGACCAACCCCTTCCGCTGCCCTTCCAGCGTCACCACTTTGCTACACACATCGCGGCCAAACTGCTCGAAATCTTTTTCCTGATTCTTCCACTCGTTTTGAATAGAAGTCTGTAAGCCACCGAGGCTACCCAGCACGCCTTGCAGCGGATTGCCGCCACCTTTCAAAACGGCTTTCGCACCCATCTCGTTGATGCTGTCCTGCAAGATGCCGCCCATCGCCTGATTCACCAGTTGTTGCCCTTCGGAGCGCACTTGATCAATCGCTTTATAGTGGAAGGTTAAACCATCCGAGCGGGTTTCAATAATACGGTTCATCTGCTGCTTGAGTTGCGCGTCGAGTTTAGTCAGACGGCCACGCATATTGCTGCTCTCGCCCACTTCTTTAGCGATGATTTTATCCAGCGCAACACGGCCCTTTTCAACACGGGTCAATGCACCGTTGTTAATCCACGGAAGATCGCTACGCAACGCTTTCTGGTAATCCAGAGCCAGCTGGCGCTGCGTCGCGTTTAATGTGTGTGGCTTGCCGTTAAACTTCAGGCTGCCATCGGGGGCAATAACCAGATTGCCATTCTCACCAACAACCTGAACGGATTGCGGGTTGATTACCACGTCATCGCGAGGCGTGACGCTGCATTTATAGTCGGCCTGTGCCTGCATCGCAGTTAGCAGCAGAACGCCCATCAAAGCCTTACGAATCATAGTCACTCCTGAAAAAAAGGGCCGGTTCTCACCAGCCCATTTGTTCTATTTCAATCAATCCCACCAGACATCAAACAGATCGCTGGTGCGAACGTCTTCAGCCTTGTGATCTTCAAGCCATTTGCGCACCAGAGCTTGATGCTCTTCGGTGCATTTGCCGATTTCCTGCAGGCAAATTAAGCCTTCCCAGGAAAGGTGGCCGCCGCCATCAAAAGCCAGACCATTTTTATCGATCACTTCATCGATGAATTCATCAACGATTTTATCGATTTGTTCTTCGGAGGTGCCTTCCGGGAAACGCCATGCAACAGAGAACCCCACTTCCTGGAATTCGTCGATGTGCATTTTCTTACGCAAACGACGGCTACGATTAATTGCCATTACTTTACCCTCTCGAACATTAAGTCCCATACGCCGTGACCAAGACGATGGCCACGTTGTTCAAATTTGGTCACCGGACGTGAATCCGGGCGTGGTACGTAGTCGTTAGTCTCTGACTGGTTTTGATAACCGTCGACAGAGGACATCACTTCGAGCATGTGTTCAGCATAAGGTTCCCAATCGGTCGCCATATGGAACACACCTCCCAGTTTCAGTTTGCTTTTCACAAACTCGGCAAACGGCACCTGAACGATACGGCGCTTATTATGACGCGCTTTGTGCCACGGATCAGGGAAAAAGAGCTGAACCATGGATAAAGAATTGTCAGGAACCATTTTTTGCAGCACTTCCACCGCGTCGTGACACATCACGCGCAGGTTCTCAACGCCCTCTTCATGAGCGGTCGCAAGGCATGCGCCCACGCCCGGCGAGTGCACTTCAATGCCTAAAAAGTTCTGCTGTGGATTAGCCTTCGCCATTGCCACCAGCGACGTGCCCATGCCAAAACCGATTTCCAGCGTGACTGGCGCTTCGCGGCCAAACAGCTCGGTAAAATCAACAGGCGCGTCTTGATATTCAACGCCCATCACCGGCCAATAGTTTTCCAGTGCGAATTCCTGGCCCTTAGTCAGGCGGCCCTGGCGGCGCACAAAACTACGAATCCGGCGCATTGCGCGGCCTTCTTCATTAAATTCCGGTGAGATGACGTCATTTTTCATGGTGTTCAGGCTTTCGTTAGTGTTCGGGAAACGGGCATTATCCAAAGTTAATGATGAGAAGCAAGCACCAGAAAGTTCCGGTTTACAGCACGGAGTCGTCTGTGCTGGAATCAGCCCCCTAATTTATATTCTTATCGGATGCCAGGTAACAATGACACATGCGCCGCAATTCTCCCACCAGGTTCTCGACTGGTATCAAAAATACGGCCGCAAAACACTGCCATGGCAACTCGAAAAAACGCCTTATAAAGTATGGCTGTCTGAGGTGATGTTGCAACAAACTCAGGTTGCGACCGTCATTCCTTACTTTGAGCGCTTTATGGAGCGCTTCCCGACTGTCACCGATCTCGCCAATGCCCCGCTCGACGAAGTACTGCATCTGTGGACGGGTCTGGGTTATTACGCCCGCGCCAGAAACCTGCATAAAGCGGCGCAAATGGTGGCGAACCAGCATGGCGGCATTTTTCCGGAAACCTTTGAAGAAGTGTCTGCACTGCCAGGCGTTGGGCGCTCGACTGCGGGCGCGATCCTTTCTCTGTCGCTCGGTAAACACTTCCCGATTCTCGATGGCAACGTAAAACGCGTGCTTGCACGTTGTTATGCCATTGGAGGCTGGCCGGGTAAAAAAAACGTCGAGAAAAAACTTTGGGACATCAGCGAGCAAGTCACGCCAGCCAAAGGGGTTAGCCAGTTTAACCAGGCGATGATGGATCTTGGGGCGATGGTTTGTACCCGCTCGAAACCAAAATGCGAACTTTGCCCGGTGAATAATATCTGCGAGGCCTGGGCCAATAACAGTTGGGCCAGTTATCCAGGTAAGAAGCCTAAAGTTACAATACCGGAACGCACCGGCTATTTATTGATGATGCAGCACCAGGACAGCGTACTACTTGCCCAGCGTCCACCGGTTGGTCTGTGGGGTGGCTTGTACTGTTTCCCACAATTCGAAACCGAAAATGAACTGCGCGACTGGCTGGCACAACACCAGATTCCAGCAGATAATCTCACGCAATTAACCGCCTTCCGCCATACATTCAGCCACTTTCATTTGGACATCGTCCCAATGTGGCTCCCAGTGCCTTCATTTAGTGGGTGCATGGATGAAGGAACAGCTCTCTGGTATAACTTAGCGCAGCCACCGTCCGTAGGACTGGCGGCCCCTGTAGAACGTTTATTACAGCAATTGCACGCCGAGCCGGTAGTCGTAAAAGCGGCCCGAGCCGTTGAAGAGGAATAATGATGAGCAGAACTATTTTTTGTACTTACCTACAACGTGACGCAGAAGGCCAGGATTTCCAACTTTATCCAGGCGAACTTGGCAAACGTATTTATAACGAAATTTCTAAAGAAGCGTGGGCGTTATGGCAGGCAAAGCAAACCATGCTGATTAACGAACGTAAAATGAGCATGATGAATCCAGAGCATCGCAAAGAGCTGGAAGCTGAAATGGTCAACTTCCTGTTTGAAGGCAAAGAAGTCCACATCGAAGGCTACACGCCGCCAGAAAAATAAAAATACGAGGGCCATCGGCCCTTATGCAAACCAACAAGCACAAGCATACGTATACACGGAACGATGAAAAAATTTCTCGCGCTAGCTCTGGTTGTCCCGTTGCTCATCTCCTGTTCGAGCAAAAAAGATGATTCCTATAACGAGGCCTTTGTTAAGGACACTAATGGTTTCGATATTTTGATGGGGCAATTTGCTCACAACATCGAAAATATCTGGGGTATGAAGGAAGTGTTGATTGCGGGTCCAAAAGACTACGTAAAATATACTGACCAGTACCTGACACGTAGCCACATCAACTTTGACGACGGTACGATTACCATTGAAACCATTGCTGGCACCGATCCTGCGGCGCACCTGCGCCAGGCGATCATCACTACTTTGCTGATGGGTGACGATCCTGGTTCTATCGATCTTTATTCCGATGCCAACGATGTGTTGATCTCCAAACAACCGTTCCTGTATGGCCAGGTTGTTGATAACACCGGTCAGGCAATTCGCTGGGAAGGCCGCGCTGCCAAATTTGCTGACTATCTGCTGCAAACTCGCCTGAAAAGCCGTAGTACCGGGCTTAAAATTGTTTATAGCGTGACTATCAATCTGGTACCAAACCACCTTGATAAACGTGCACATAAATATATCGGCATGGTGCGTAAAGCATCGAAGAAGTACGGTGTCGATGAATCGTTGATTCTGGCCATTATGCAGACTGAATCAAGCTTCAACCCATACGCAGTAAGCCACGCAGACGCGCTCGGTTTGATGCAAGTTGTACAGCACAGCGCAGGGGTTGATGTATTTAAATCTCAGGGGAAATGGGGCAAGCCAAGCCGCAGCTACTTGTTTGATCCTGAAAGCAATATCGATACGGGTACTGCTTATCTGGCCATTTTGCAAAATAGCTACCTGAGTGGAATTGATAACCCAACATCACGTCGCTACGCTGTGATAACTGCTTATAACGGCGGTGCGGGTAGTGTTCTGCGCGTGTTCAACAACGACAAGAACCGTGCCTACAACATTATCAACAGTATGGATCCGGGCGATGTGTATCAGACTCTTACTACACGCCACCCTTCAGCGGAATCACGCAACTATCTATACAAAGTGAATACCGCACAGAAGAGTTACCGCCGACGCTAATTTCTGATGCTTGTCCTATCTCCCACCAGCCGTTTCTACGGTGGGAGATATCACTCTCCCTCCGGTTTATCGCCTGATTGCGCAAAAAGTGTAACCTAAATCACTATTCTCGAATGCAATTCGAAGATGTTTTCATTTATTTGCTGAATGTACCAAAAATTACTTCACGGCACTGCTAATGTTACTTTCACAACATATTTCATGTCATATGTTAGAAATGAAACATTCAACACCAAAATCCTGTGAGGAAATTTACATGAACCTTAAGCTGCAGCTAAAAATACTTTCGTTTCTGCAGTTCTGCCTGTGGGGGAGTTGGCTCACTACGCTCGGCTCCTATATGTTCGTCACCCTCAAGTTCGATGGCGCAGCTATCGGCGCGGTGTACAGTTCGTTAGGTATTGCGGCGGTATTCATGCCGACGTTACTCGGCATTATTGCGGACAAATGGGTTAGTGCGCGCTGGCTCTACGCGGCTTGCCATATTGTCGGTGCCATCACCTTGTATTTCGCCGCACAGGTCACAACGCCAAGCGCGATGTTCATCGTCATTCTGCTGAACTCGCTGGCCTATATGCCAACGCTTGGGCTGGTGAACACGATTTCTTACTATCGCCTGCAATCAGCGGGAATGGACATCGTCAGTGACTTCCCGCCGATCCGTATCTGGGGAACCATTGGCTTTATCTTCGCCATGTGGGGCGTGAGCTTCTCAGGCTTTGAACTGAGCCACATGCAGCTTTATATCGGTGCAATCTTATCTGTGGTGCTGGCGTTGTTCACTCTGACGCTGCCGCATATTCCGGTTGCCAACGCGCAGAAAAACCAGAGCTGGAGCTCAATGTTAGGGCTGGATGCCTTTGCGCTATTCAAAAACAAACGCATGGCGATTTTCTTCATCTTCTCCATGCTGTTAGGCGCCGAGCTGCAAATTACCAATATGTTCGGCAACACCTTCCTGCACAGCTTTGACCAGAACCCACTGTTCGCCAGCAGCTTTATTGTCGAACATGCGTCGGTGCTGATGTCTATTTCGCAGATTTCTGAAACCGTATTTATCCTGACGATTCCGTTCTTCCTGATTCGTTACGGCATTAAAAACGTGATGCTTATCAGTATCGTGGCGTGGATGCTGCGCTTTGGTCTGTTTGCCTTTGGCGACCCATCACCAATGGGTACTGTGTTGCTGGTGATGTCGATGATCGTCTACGGCTGTGCCTTCGACTTCTTCAACATTTCCGGTTCAGTATTCGTTGAAAAAGAGGTGAGACCAGAAATCCGTGCCAGTGCACAGGGCATGTTCCTGATGATGACTAACGGTTTTGGTTGCATCCTGGGCGGGATTGTCAGCGGTAAAGTGGTGGAGAACTACACTACGGCGGGGATTACCGATTGGCAAAGCGTATGGCTGATTTTCGCCGGTTATTCACTGGTGCTGGCCTTCGCCTTCGTCGCCCTGTTCAAATATAAACATGTCAGGACGCCAGCGGCCATTCAGCCAGCAGTCTGATAGTTCAGGGATTGCTTCAATAACCTAAATAATTCGAGGTGCAGGCAGGCGACCAGACCGTTAGTCCCCAGGAGCATAGGTAACTATGTGACTGGGGTGCACGGGTGCAGTCAACACACCTGCAACTTGAAGTATGACGGTTATTTCATCATATATCCGTACAAACGCTTAATTCCGTCGGCATCCGTTTCGCTATACACGCCCTGCAACTCCGGCGAGAAGCCCGGCAACATATTCACGCCCTCTTCAAGCGCCAGGAAATAACGCAACGCGGCACTGCCCCAGACTTCGCCTGGCACCACACAAAGCACGCCCGGTGGGTACGGCAACGCTCCCTCCGCTGCAATACGCCCTTCTGACTGACTCAGGCGCACCAGTTCCACATTGCCGCGAATAAACTCGCTGTTGGCATCCTGTGGGTTCATGGCAACGGCAGGGAAACTGGCTTTACGGAACATCGCTTTTTGCAGATCCTTCACTTCAAAGCTGACGTAAAGATCGTGCATCTCCTGGCAAAGTTGACGCAGCGTGTAGCCTTTATAGCGTTGGGAATACTTCTGATAGATCGTCGGCAACACATCCACCAGCGGCGTATCATCTTCAATATGCTGTTCAAATTGCGCTAGCATCGCTACCAAATGCGCCATCTTCTCCGCACTTTCCGCAGGTGTCAGCAGGAAAAGAATTGAGTTGAGATCTGCTTTTTCGGGGACAATACCGTTTTCACGCAGGTAGTTTGCAAGAATCGCGGCAGGTACGCCGAAGTCTGTATATTGCCCAGTTTGGGGATCGATCCCCGGCGTAGTCAGCAGCAGCTTGCAAGGATCGACAAAGTATTCATCCTGCGCATAGCCTTCAAAACCATGCCACTTCTCACCCGGCTCAAAGCTAAAGAAACGACGTTCCTGGGCAATTGCTGTAGTTGGGTGATCCTGCCACGGTCTGCCCGCAACTACCGGTGGAATAAACGGTTTGATCATCTTGCAGTTAGCGATGATCGCTTTGCGCGCTTCAATACCTAGATCGACACACTCAGCCCACAGGCGGCGGCCGCTCTCCCCTTCGTGAATTTTCGCATTCACATCAAGAGCCGCAAACAGCGGGTAGAACGGACTGGTTGAAGCGTGAAGCATGAAAGCATTGTTCAGCCGCTTGTGTGGGCAAAAACGCGCTTGCCCGCGCAAATGGTTATCTTTCTTGTGGATCTGCGAAGTTTGCGAGAATCCAGCCTGCTGTTTATGCACCGATTGCGTAACAAAAATGCCTGGATCATTTTCGTTAAGATCCAACAGCAGTGGCGAGCAATCAGCCATCATCGGGATGAATTGTTCATAACCGACCCAGGCTGAATCAAACAAAATGTAATCGCAAAGATGGCCGATGTTATCCACTACCTGGCGTGCGTTATAAACCGTGCCGTCATAAGTACCGAGCTGGATAATTGCAAGACGGAACGGGCGTTTTTGCTGAGCACGTTCTGGTGCAACTTCTGCAATCAATTCACGCAGATACTTTTCATCAAAGCAGTGCGCGTCTATTCCACCGATAAAACCAAATGGGTTGCGAGACGCCTCCAGATAAACCGGCGTCGCCCCCGCCTGAATCAATGCACCGTGATGGTTTGATTTATGGTTATTACGATCGAATAGGACCAAATCGCCACGGGTCAGCAACGCATTGGTCACGACTTTGTTTGCAGCCGAGGTACCGTTTAAAACGAAGTAAGTTTTATCGGCATTAAATACTTTGGCGGCAAATTTCTGTGCATGTTTGGCCGACCCTTCATGGATCAGCAAATCCCCGAGTTTAACGTCGGCGTTGCACATATCAGCGCGGAATAGATTCTCACCGAAGAAATCATAGAACTGCCGCCCTGCCGGGTGCTTTTTGAAAAACTCACCATGTTGGTGGCCCGGGCAGGCAAAAGTGCTGTTTTCCATCGCGACATATTTCGTCAACGTATCGAAAAACGGAGGAAGCAAGCCTTCTTCATAATCTGTTGCGGCGGTTTCGAGCTCCAGATATTCCTGCGCTTTGCCGGTGATCAGTCCCGTAATACCTTCCTGCTCGCCTGACCAGGCATCAGCAGCTAGAAAAACGGGTATCGAAAAACCAGTCCGTTTAAGCAACGCAAGAATACCGCTGCGGCTATCGGCTACAGAAAGAACAACAGCGGCAATATCGGTGAAGTCTGTGCTATCAAGCGCAACCACTTCACGATGCGTGGACAGAGTTGCAACCACATCGTGGCTGGCGGCAATTTTCAAAGATTTCATATGCACAAATCCCAGAGGCCAAGGATGAGTGAGTGCCTTATGGCACAGCAAAGGGAGCATTCCCCGGCGAATGTGTCTTGATGGTCTGAAGGATAATACCCACTCCGACCGCCAGACATCAGTAAAACCAGGCATCGCCTAATTTTACTGATGTCCTACAGTGAGCGTGCGTTGCCCTCACCGCATGGTGAGCAAGGGTCTTCGGGATACGAGCGAGAGGTGAACGAGCGCCATCGAGAGATGAACGAGCGCCATCGAGAGATGAACGAGCGCCATCGAGAGATGTCGGTGAACATTGACTATAAACATCAATAAGCGACCCGTTGCAGATGTGTGAAATTTCGCGCAATCATGGCACCTTCTGACCTGTGGTTCAAGACAGCGCTGCTACCTGGAGCACATTATTCGTGCAAACGCACGGCTTATTAACACAAAACCGTTGACGCCAAACGGCCTTTACGGTTTAATGCGCCCCGTTGCCCGGATAGCTCAGTCGGTAGAGCAGGGGATTGAAAATCCCCGTGTCCTTGGTTCGATTCCGAGTCCGGGCACCACATTTAGAAGAACCCGCCTATGGCGGGTTTTTTGCTTTCTGGGATTCGGACTCTCCATCGAACTTGGTTCGATTACTCGTCGCATCCATGCGACTCGCCCTGCGGGCCAGCGCAAGCGCTGTTCAAAAACGTTCCCGACGTTTTTGTCAGAGTCCGGGCACCACTATTTAAAGAAACCAGCCTACGGGCTGGTTTTTTGCTTTATGGGATTCAGGAATTCAACTTTTCGCCGTATTCACCACTTGCCCGAACCCCTTCCCTTCAAGCTCTGCTTCTGGAGCCGCAAAAAAATCAATATTGAAATATGTGTCTTCGGTAAGCAGTTCAATACGGTGCCAATATTGCGGCGGGCTTACGCCAAAATGACCTTCCTCAATAATCACTTCTATCTCAGCAACGGTGTCATTTTCATTTTTGAAGCCGATATATTTGACCGCTCCTGCCATTACAGACAGACGCCCATAAACATTTTTTTTGGTGTTGTGATGGGTGAGCAAAGCTTTAGGAACCGAGTCTTTGTTCCAGAATGGAGTTGAACGAGTGTGTTTGTAATCTACCGGGATACGAGCTGCCATAGTGTTCTCCAGAAATAAAAAGTATCTGGATGATAAAGAGCAACATGCATGCCACTTATTTATCACATTGTATTTAAAGGGATTATTAAAAAAGCAGTGACTAATAAAGTCATTATGACAATAAAGAAACGGTCAAAATGACTGCATTGAGTCATTTTGACTATTTCAGGTATTAGCGCACGTTACCCGTGGGTGGGCTATATATTTGAAAGATTCAGTTTTGGATTTCTCCTCATGATGCGGCTAACAATGATCCTGCTTGGTGTTGATTTCCTGCGCTCCCACTGGCGCGGGCTGCGCCGTTTCGGCTGGGTTACGCTAATTGCCGGCGTGGTGATATTCATTGATGCGCTGGATGGTACGCTGTTCTTCCCTATCGAACCTTTTGCCTGCTTAATGCTGGTCGAAGGATGTGCGACGCTGATGGTTGCTCATAGCGGTATGGGCGGGCAGCGTGTGCTGCGCTACGTAAAAGGTGGGGCATTTACTGTCGCTGCGCTGTTGATTCTGGCGGGTCACCATGACGGAAACTTCGTATTAGCAATGATCTTCGGCACGCTATTTATGTTTGATGGTGCGCTGCAAATTGCCTCTGCATTAGTGGTGCGCTATCGGCGCTGGCGGCCAGCTTTATGGGGCGGAATTGTCGAAATCGCACTGGCAATATTCTTTTTCCAGCCCTGGCCCTCGCACTATGCAGGTACGGCTCCTTACTGCCTCGGGCTGGGCCTGGCTTTTGCGGGCTGGAATATGTTTATCCTCGCTAACCGCGTTAAAAGCGCCGCTGCAAACCCCGGGCTTAAAGGTGCGGTCTTTATGGAAGAAGCTGATGTTCCGCCGCTTAAGGTCGTGGAATGGGACGGGCCACCGGGTGACGATGAAAAAGCACTGACAGTTCATGTCTGGACACCTGCTGGCTCAGCCCCGAGCGAGACAATTCCCCGCCCGGTGATTAGCCGTTATATCGCCGCAGTCGACCGCAACGGGGTTATCTCAACCGGCCATGCAGCCATTGAGTCCCCAGGTGGAATTTACATCAGCCTCTACCCTGCCGAGCTAATTGACCAGTCGCCCGACGAGTTCGCCCGCCTGTTGCGCGCAACCCCGGAAAACAACGTTGCAGGATTATTTCAGCCCGATTATGCGACGGAGGCCGCAAAGTGGTGCCCGTCCACAAGAAAAGTGCGCATCCGTAATTACAACGAAGCAAAGCTGAAAGCATTCTGGGAAAGTTACCGCCAGAATGAATCCTACAACCTGACGTACCGCAACTGTTCCAGCAGCGTGGCGCGGGCTTTAGAGGCCGCGCTCGAAGGGTCAGTTGGACGATTGTGGCACAAACGAGGGTTCTGGATGGCAATGGGGAAACTGATGTCTACCCCAGAGCTTTGGGTGGCGTTACAACTACGCAAACGAGCTGAAACCATGGCCTGGACACCGGGCCTGGTTCTGGATTACGCCCGTGCCCTGAGTATGCTTGCCGACCCACGACCAACAGGTTGGTTTAACACCACAAGCCGGGCGCTGAAAAAGATGTTTAACCGCCGTATTGCCTGGGGAAAAGGGAAAAGCGGCGAAGAGGCCGCTGAAGAGTAGCGCTAAACACCTGCCACTAATTTTGCCGCGGCACGGCGATGACGAGAAATCAGATCCGGCACATCAAGACCGATGATATTACCCTGTGTCACGCGCCACTTCCCGCCGACCATTACATGTTCAGCCTTTTCCGCGCCGCATAACAACAGCGCAGAGATGGCATCATGACTGCCGCTAAAACGCAGTTCATCCTGAGCAAACAAGGCTAAATCAGCCTGCTTCCCAACGGAAATTTCACCGATATCAGGGCGTCCGATGAGTTTCGCTGAACCTTGTGTCGCCCAACCCAGTACCCGCTGCGGAGTAATGGCTTCAGCGCCATAACGAAGGCGTTGTAGATAGAGTGCCTGCCGCGCTTCATACATTATGTTTGAAGCATCGTTAGATGCAGATCCATCCACGCCAAGCCCCACAGCGGCACCTGCATTTTCTAAATCCACTGTCGGACACATGCCTGATGCCAGGCGCATATTGGAAACCGGACAATGGCAAACGCCAACTCCCGCACGCCCAAGCCGTTGAATCTCACGCTCATCAAAGTGAATACCATGTGCAAGCCAGGTTCTGTCATTAAGCCAACCTACGCTTTCCAGATAATCCACAGTTCGTAGGCCGAAACGTTGCAGGCAGAAGTTCTCTTCATCCAGTGTTTCAGCCAGATGAGTATGCAAACGCACATTTTCTTGCTCAGCAAGTTGGGCGCTGTCGCGCATGATTTCGGTAGTCACAGAAAATGGCGAGCATGGCGCGAGGGCTATTTGTAGCCACGCCCCTTCCCCGCGCTGATGGTAGCGTTTAATCAACCGTTCGCTGTCGCGTAAGATTGTCTCCGCCTGCTGTACGGTGTGCCGTGGAGGCAAACCGCCTTCGTCTTCACCAAGGCTCATCGAGCCACGCGTTAACACCGCACGCATCCCCAGTTCGCCAACCACACCCACCTGCACATCAATCGCCTCTTCCATTCCCTGCGGAAAAAGATAGTGATGATCCGTGGTGGTGGTGCAGCCAGAAAGCAGCAGCTCTGCCATTGCGACTTTGCTGGCAAGAGCCAAGGCTTCGGCATCGAGACGAGCCCAAATGGGGTAAAGCTGCTTTAACCACGGGAATAGTGGCACGTTAACCACCGGAGCCCAGGCGCGAGTCAGAGTTTGGTAGAAATGATGATGTGTATTGATAAGGCCGGGCAGCAGGACAAGATCGCGGGCGTCGAACACCGTATCGCAAGGCATGGAAGGCTCGCCACCAGCAGGAATTAATTCGCTGATAACCGCACCTTCAATCACCACACCACCGGAGGCATCTTGTGTATTAGCGGTAAAAACTGCGCGGGGATTTTTGATCCACAAACGTTGTGCAGTCATAACTGGCTCCTGAAAATGAAGATAAAGGGAAGCCAGCTCAGTTATGGCCTGTCTGCTGATCCAGGCATTGCTCGGGCAATTGACGCCATTCTACCCAGGAATTTTGAGCAGTATTATCGCATTTACTTATGGGGGGTTTTGACAGGAGCTCTCGGATGAATTGAAGCTTCGCTGAGTATCTCAACGAAGCTTTTTACTTACTGGACTATTTTGCAGCCGGTCCACTCGCTTTAACGGCGAAATCTGGCAGTTTTGGGAATTCTAGTTTTGTAGTTTTAAGCTTCTGGGTCAGATCGGCACTGACATCCAGTTCTGGTGAAACTGACATCGCTACTTGTGTCGGCAAAATCACGCCAATTTTCTTGTCGTTACGGTAAGCATCGGTCGCACTCTTCAATGCAGCCATCACCACATTACGCGCAGCTTGTTGCTGCCCTTTCCATTGTTGTGTAAGAACATTTCTATCCGCTTTTCGCGCGGCATCAACTTTATTCGCAGGCATACTGATGTAATTCTTTTCAGCCAATTGCTGACCCTTGTGCAAACTTTCATTCACAGCTTTGAGGTGATCCTGCTCTTGCTTCAGCAAACCAGAATCTACTAAGACCATTTCTACATTTACAAATTTCACTGACGCTTCTCCTGCTTGTTTTGCATCACAACCTATGAGCATCGTACCCGCAACAAGGACCACCATTACTGCACCCGCCATACGGTGAATTAAATTTCTTTTCATTTAATAACAATCTCGTTGGAAATAAGAATATAAATCTCATGGACTTATATTCAAACCAAATACATTAATACGATCTCATTCATTGAATACATAAGTTAGAATGAATATTTCAAAAAGAATGGCCATAATAATGTTGGTGAAAGCAAAATAAAACCTCAGAAATATTATTTATATTCAGCCAATCATTTTTAAACGCCGAGCCGTTTCATAATGATCCATCCAGTAACGGTTAGCCAGTGAGGAAATGGTTACTCCCACGCTGCTTGAGGCATGGATAAACTGGTTATTACCGACATACACGCCAACATGGCGGGTGCCCGGAGAAGTTTGAAAAAAGACTAAATCGCCTGGTTTAAGCTTTTCTTTATTGACGTGCTCACCATTTTGAATTTGCTGAGTTGTGGTTCTTGGCAAAGACTTGTGGAAAGAATCACTAAAAATATGCTGCATGAGTGCAGAGCAATCCACACCTTTATGTGTGGTACCACCAAAACGATAGTGTGTACCTTTCCAATTGGAAAATTCAGCCAATATAGCGGACCTGATATTATTAGAAGTTGTTTTTCTATCATCCTTTATAAATGAGGCATGCTTAGAAAACACATCTTTATTAGAAAGGTTTTTAACCCCTAATGATGCAAATTCCTTTGGCATATTAAAAGCAAAGGAATTTGCACTAATAACTAAAGGGATAATTAAAAGTGAAGCGGTAATGATTTTTTTAAACAAATACATGAGTCATATCTTTTTTGAAGGCAAATACTGTATTACTGAATCTTCAGCAACGTGGCGAACAACTCCTTTTGGGTGAGCAAATAATAAACAGTGCTGAGTGTTAATCCAGCAGATAATCAGTCCATTTTTAGATTTGGCTTTTTTTAGTTTAAAAAACAGCCTGATATCAAATCAGCCTAATTGGCAAAATGCACTATACATTCTCAAGACAGACTTCCGGTCTCTGAAGATGCGGCCATACCAAAGCAACCAACGCGGGGTAAGCATCATGACTGAACTCATCAAAGCACTGGCGTAAATTCAGTAGCTCGATATCAGCAAAAGGTACCTTCTCCCCCTCGGAACAGCGCTTTCTGAGATTATCGTAATAGCGGTAGATGGCAGAGTGTAAATCACTACAACGCCGCTGAGCGTTAAAGAGTGTCAGGTCAGCGCTAAGTTCGTCAATATGCATCCGTTTGATAGTGGCATGATTGAAATCCACATATTCATGGCTCACTCGCCAGTAATAATCAGGCGTTATTTTTAACATTAACTTAGCAAAATAATCTTCACGCTCGTCAATTTCAGATAAATTTAATTTAGGGATACTAGCGGGGGTTAATTTAACTTTGGGATGCGATATCTCACGCATCAGCACCAGTACTACGCACAGCAATAACAATATTAATACAATTGAATAAAAGACGCTTTGCATGGGAACTCCTGTTTTTTTTATAGTAATTTTGAGGCAACATATAGTCAACCTGGCATCTGTTAACCGTAAAAATTTATTCCATTGATATAAAAGGACATCTCTAATGCTGCCCAACAACCTGGTGCCAGTGACCTTTCCTGTCTCTCAGGCTGATATTGCCGGATCAGAAGAACATAGCGCTCTAACGCTAAATCCTCAGGATAATCTTTTAGTTCTGGAGAAAACGATTCTGAGCGCTCCTCATTATGCTGGGCAAGCGAAAAATACATTGCTTGAAGAGAACGACCGGCATTTAAAAGATCGTTTGTTTTATGCAGTGAAAATTGAAGCGATAGTGACAGTATTAAATGAACTCATAGAGCAAGAAAAAATCAACTCAGCCGATCTGCAAATGCTAATAGAAGATAAAAAATTGCAGATAAGTCACCATTCACAGCAAATCTGGGTCAATCAGTTAACTCAGGAAAAAAGCTGGCCTCTGTTTTATTCTCTGGATGAGTAATGCCAATGTCAGAATTGCAATTTCCCCCAGTTCAAACGGCCGCATCATCTGACGATACCGCGTCTGATAATACGTTATTACGTGAAAATATTGCCGCGCTGGTACAGATTAAAAATGAAAATATTGCTCGCATCGCGCAAGGTCAGATCAATATCACTGCGGCATTGGTTGAACAAAAATGGCATAACCGCCATCAAATTTACCCATATCGTGTGAAAGATGAGATTTACGGCTCAGTTCTCAGCGAGATCATCAGCCACCACCCCAGGCTTAAAACCGAAGTTCTGGCTCGACTAGAGGCGGTGTATCAGAAGTTGAGAGATGAAGAAACACAAACACTCTCACGTACCCGTGCATTGCTGGAAAACAGCTACAAAACTCCGCACTTATAAGATTTCTGGAGCGCATGCGAAAAGCAGGCGCTCTTCTTTGGCGACATAAATACGCTTACGAACCGGTTATCAGGCCAGACGAAATACTGAGATTGCCTGCTGCAAATCATCAGCTTGTTGCTGTTGTTGGCGCGCAGCCTGTACGGTTTGCGCAGTATGTTCCACGTTATACCTCACGCTTTCATCGATACTGGCGATGCTCTCATTCATTTGCGTAATGCTGATACTTTGCTGTCCACTCATATCAGAAAGCTCTTCCACCAACTCTGCCAACGCATTGATGGAACCAATCACTTCACGCATAGTTTGCCCCGCGTTCTCCACTTGTACCGAGCCTGTCCGAGTACACTCTACCGATACGCTTATCAACTGACGGATGTCTTTGGCCGCATTTTCGCAACGTAACGCCAGTGTGCGTACTTCAGAAGCCACCACCGCGAATCCTCGACCATGAGCACCTGCCCGGGCTGCTTCAACGGACGCGTTTAGCGACAGAATATTAGTCTGGAAGGCAATGCCATCGATCAGTTCAAGAATATTGCTGATGTGGTCAGACTCTTCGCGGATTTGTTCCATAGTGTGTGTGGCAGCATCAATACTGACTCCACCTTTGCTGGCGAGATTACTTGCCTGAGTGGCAAGTATTCTGGCACTTTTCGCTTTGTCACTAGTCGCGACTGCGGAGGAGCTGAGTTGTTCCATGGCACTGGCTGCAACGGCCAGTGCGGCGGCCTGCTCGTCAGTACGTTTAGACAGTGCGGCATTACGTTGGATGATACTTTCCGAAGCTGTGAGTACTGATGCCACACCAGCGCGCACCCGGTTTAGCGTGTCTCTCATCGTGGTAAGCGTAGTATTAAAGGTTTGAGCAAACGGCGTGCGGCTTTGTCTTTCACTACGCGTAAGGGTCAGGCAACCCGGCTGGCGGTTAATCTGCGCCGCCAGTTGCGCGACTTCGCTGGCGGAACGGGCATCGTCTGCCATTCGCAATGCCATATAAATCAGGATTGCCGTTTGCGCCACCACAAAAATGGCATGGAATACCACCATATGAATGCCGGGATGCATAAAGCAAGTGATACCAAATAAGTCATTAGCTTGCAGCCAGGCAAATAATACATGGTGAAGCGCTGCAACCATCGCCCCTATTAATAATGGTCGATAATCGCGATAAGCTAATAATGCTGATAGCAATACAAAAACCGAAAAGTGATATTCAGTTTCACCGTTACCTAATTGAATGAGCAATGCGGCAAAACCGATTAATGTGAACGCATAATACAAGCGGGTAAATAGCTTACCGGGTAGTAATACTTTGATAATACTGGAACTCAACGCAAGTAAACTGCCCACTACCAGCGCCACCGGTAGCGCATCATAAGCCCACCCCACCGCCAGTGAAATAACAAACATTCCCCACACGACCCAAAACATTAAAACATCAGCATGCAGATAAATGTTTCTCAGAGACACCACGTCGGGCTGTTTATTGCCGGTATGCAAAACAGTCATCGTTGCCATTTGGTTATCCACGCTTCTGTTATCAGATATTTTCAGGACGGAATAATCCCGCATATACCCAAAATAATTCGAGTTGCAGGTAGGCGGCAAGGGAGCAAATCCCCAGGAGCTTACTTAAGTAAGTGACTGGGGTTTGTGAGTGCAGCCAACACCCCTGCGGCTCGAAGTATGACGGGTATAGAAATAGCATAGATAAACATTGTTTTATCGCGAATAAGTTTCACACGTTATCAATAATACGTTCGTGTGATTTTAAAATTTGAATTAAGTCAGACGGGAATGCGGACAAAAGAAAAACGGCCCGTTAGTTGAGCTAACAGGCCGTTGTAAGAGCATGCAAAACTTATTTGGCGGCAGTGACTTCTTGTCCCACCAACCCGATCTTCAAATACCCTGCCTGATGCAGCGTATCCATCACGTTCATCATGGTTTCGTAATCAACCGTTTTGTCTGCGCGGAAGAAAATCGTGGTGTCTTTCTTGCCTTCCGTCGCAGCCATCAGAGCATTAATCATGTTCTCTTTGGTCACTTCGTCATTGCCAATAAACATTGTGCGATCGGCTTTGACAGACAGATAGACCGGTTTTTCCGGACGCGGTTGCGGCTGGCTTGAAGATGCAGGAAGGTTAACCTTCACATCCACTGTCGCAAGCGGTGCGGCCACCATGAAGATAATCAGCAGTACCAACATGACATCGATAAACGGCGTCACGTTGATGTCATGCATTTCGCCGTTATCATCGTGGTTTTCGTTAAAACTCATTGCCATGGGATCAACCTACACGCAGTTTCTGAGCGGTACGTACTGGGCGAGACTGAGAGCTAGCCGCTAAATCCAGATCACGACTTTGCAGCAGCAGAACCTGAGCAGCAACGTCACCCAGAGACGCTTTATAGCCGCCAATCACTCGGGCAAAGACGTTATAGATAACAACCGCAGGAATCGCTGCAACCAAGCCAATAGCCGTTGCCAGCAACGCTTCTGCGATACCAGGTGCAACAACCGCCAGGTTAGTGGTCTGCGACTGAGCAATCCCAATGAAGCTGTTCATGATGCCCCAGACCGTACCAAACAGGCCGACGAATGGAGAGATCGCACCGATGGTCGCAAGGAAGCCGTTACCGCGTCCCATGTGGCGACCCGCTGCCGCAACACGGCGCTCAAGGCGGAAACCGGTACGCTCTTTAATGCCTTCGTTATCTTCGCTGCCTGCGGAAAGCTCCAGTTCGTTCTGTGCTTCGTTGATAAGCATAGTGCTGAGGCTTTTCGAATCAAACGTTTCGGCCATTTCACTGGCTTCATCCAGAGAGCGGGCATTAGCCAGTTGCTGCTGTTCACGCTTAAGACGGCGCTTCTGCGATGACAGCTCAACACTTTTGCTAAAGAAGATTGCCCAAGTGACGACAGAGGCCATAATCAGGCCGATCATCACAATCTTTACCACGATGTCGGCATGTTGATACATGCCCCAGACAGAGAGGTCTGTCTGCATCAAATTATTCGTCACTCTTACTCTCCACCACGAAACAATACAAAAACTGGTCGTAATAATATCAAAACGGCATCGAATTGATAGTAGTTCTCATTAGTATTTAAAGAGTGCCTTAAATTGTCTATGCATTCCTTGCGCTTACGCAGCAAAAAGATGATAAGTTAGATTTAGACATCCAGATGGTTAAACAGGGTAAAGTGAACATGACTGCGAAGAAGCACATTGAAACGGCGCTGGTTAATGCCGGGCGCGATAAAAAATTCACCCAGGGTTCGGTTAACAGCGTCATTCAACGCGCTTCCTCGTTGGTTTTTGAAACTGTTGAAGCCAAAAAGCAGGCGACGGCTAACCGCGCGAAAGGCGAACTTTTTTATGGTCGCCGCGGCACCCTGACCCACTTCTCTTTACAAGAAGCAATGTGCGAGCTCGAAGGTGGTGCGGGTTGTGCGCTTTACCCTTGTGGCGCCGCAGCCGTTGCCAATGCGATTCTGGCGTTCGTCGAGCAAGGTGACAATGTGCTGATGACCGGCTCCGCTTACGAGCCCAGCCAGGACTTCTGCACCAAAATCCTCGCTAAACTCGGTGTGAGCACCACCTGGTTTGACCCAATGATTGGCGCAGGCATTGCTGAACTTGTGCAACCCAATACTAAAGTCGTATTTCTGGAATCGCCTGGCTCTATCACAATGGAAGTACATGACGTTCCAGCCATTGTACAGGCGGTACGTAGCGTTGCCCCAGACGCCATCATCATGATTGATAACACCTGGGCGGCAGGCATTCTCTTTAAGGCGCTGGATTTCGGTATCGATATTTCGATTCAGGCCGGCACCAAATACCTGATTGGCCACTCGGATGCGATGGTTGGTACAGCTGTATCAAATGCACGTTGCTGGGATCAGTTGCGCGAGAACTCTTATCTGATGGGGCAAATGTTGGATGCCGATACCGCTTATATGACGAGCAGAGGTCTACGCACTCTTGGTGTGCGCCTGCGTCAACATCATGAAAGTAGTCTGAAAATTGCCGAATGGCTGGCACAACACCCGCAGGTTGAACGTGTTAATCACCCTGCACTGCCCGGCAGCAAAGGGCATGAATTCTGGAAACGAGACTTTACAGGTAGCAGCGGCTTGTTCTCATTTGTGCTGAAGAGTCGCTTAAATAACGAGCAATATCAGCACTACCTGGATAATTTCCACTATTTTAGTATGGCCTATTCCTGGGGCGGCTATGAATCGCTTATCCTAGCCAACCAACCGGAAGAACTCGCAGAGATCCGCCCGGCTGGCGGGGTAGACTTCAGCGGGACGCTAGTGCGCATTCACATTGGCCTGGAAAATGTTGACGATCTCATCGCCGATCTTGAAGCAGGTTTCCAACGGATCGCCTAAAATTGCCAGAAGTGGACGCCCATAAGGACAGTTTTTGCTATCCCATAATGATTTGTTGAGCCTGTGATCAAGATGTCGCAGGCTTTTTAGCGTTACACTAAGTTCCTAAAACTAAGGTGTGCCTAATCTAACTACTGTAGATTCAGGCCTGCTCAATAAAGCGGTTCCACAGGATTTGCCATGGCTGTTATACACAATATCGTTCAAGCGCTTTGGCAACATGACTTTGCTGCACTCGCGGACCCTCATGTTGTTGGAGTGGTTTATTGCGTCATGTTTGCGACGCTGTTTCTCGAAAATGGATTACTGCCCGCCTCGTTTTTGCCAGGTGACAGTCTGCTATTACTCGCAGGAGCGCTAGTGGCAAAAGGGGTTATGAATTTCGTCCCGACAATCGTTATTTTAACCGCGGCAGCAAGCCTCGGTTGCTGGTTGAGCTATGTGCAAGGCCGCTGGCTCGGCAATACCCGGGTGGTGAAAAGCTGGCTGAAACAACTCCCACCGCAGTATCACGAGCGAGCGACGGTGATGTTTGACCGACACGGTTTATTCGCTTTGTTAGCTGGCCGTTTTTTGGCGTTTGTGCGCACACTGCTGCCAACCATGGCGGGCATTTCTGGCCTTAGCAATCGCCGCTTCCAGGTATTTAACTGGTTTAGTGGGTTGTTATGGGTTGGTAGCGTCACCAGCCTGGGTTATGCCCTGAGCATGATTCCATTTGTGAAACGCCACGAAGATCAGGTGATGACCTGCCTGATGATTCTGCCGATGGTTCTGCTGGTCGTAGGTCTGGTAGGCACACTATTTGTGGTTATCAAAAAAAGATTTAACCCCGCATAAAAATTACAGAGTGGATAATGCGAAATTATCCACTCTGTAAGCTTCAGCTTAAATGACTCGCATACGAGCGGCATCTTCACCCGGAGTCACCCCAAAGTAGCGTTTAAACTCGCGGCTAAACTGCGAAGCACTTTCATATCCCACACGAATAGCCGCAGCGCTAGCTTTCACCCCATCATGCAAAATCAACATTCGCGCTTTATGCAGGCGGTAGCTTTTGAGGTATTGCAGCGGCGAAGTACTGGTCACCGACTTAAAGTTATGGTGAAACGCAGAGACGCTCATATTCGCTTCAGCGGCTAGTTGGTCCACAGAGAGGTTCTCGGTATACTGCGTTTCAATACGACGCAACACACGGCTAATCAGGCTGAAATGCGTCTGTCGACTAACCAATGCCAACAGCGCCCCGCCACACGGCCCAATTAAAATGTGGTAGAGAATCTCGCGAATGATCTGTTTTCCCAGAATTCGCGCATCAAGCGGGTGTTCGAGCACGTCCAGCAAACGCTCGGCGGCACACAGGATCTCTTCGGAAATCTCGGCTGAGTTAATCCCTGTTGAGTTGTTATGCGGATGCGATAAATCATCCTCGCCAATATCCATCAGCAAATCCTGAAGCTGCAAGATATCGATATTAATTCGCAAGCCCGCCAGTGGCATTTCAGGTGAGGCAAAGGTTTCACATTCAAAAGGCAGTGGCACCGTTAATAGCAGATATTCATTAGCATCGTAGCGAAACACACGATCGTTCAAATAACCCGTTTTTTGCCCTGAAAAGAGAATAATGATTCCCGGCTCATACATTACTGGCGTGCGGGCATAGGGTTTAGTGCCATACAACAAAGTGACATTTGGTAATGAAGAAAGACCACTATTTTCTTTTTGTATCAAATAATTAATCTTATTTGTTAATTGCTGGCAAATCTCTTCCCGCTTCATTCCCTTCCGCTCCACAAGGCTTTTATGACGTGATAAGTCTGCGACTAATTTATATTTTTCTCCAGAGGTAAGTAGAAATAGGCAAGACAAAGGCAGGAATAAGCATTGAGAGATAGCCAGCCGAAGCCGACAATGGCTACCATCAAATTCAATAAGTATTGTCTCTAACGATCCAAACCACAGGAATCAAATAATGAACAACTTCAACCTACATACCCCAACTCGCATCCTGTTTGGTAAAGGCGCTATTTCCGAACTGCGCGCACAAATTCCTGCTGATGCCCGCGTATTGATCACCTACGGCGGCGGCAGCGTGAAGAAAAATGGCGTGCTGGACCAGGTTTACGCCGAACTCAAAGGGCTGGATGTACTGGAGTTTAGTGGTATTGAACCTAACCCGACTTACGAAACGCTGATGAAAGCGGTAGAAGTTGTGCGCCAGCAGAAAGTCACTTTCCTGTTAGCGGTCGGTGGCGGTTCTGTGCTGGATGGCACTAAATTCATCGCCGCAGCAGCCAACTATCCGGCTGATATCGATCCATGGAATATCCTGCTAACTCATGGCAACGATGTGAAGAGCGCAATCCCAATGGGTTCTGTTCTGACGCTGCCTGCGACCGGTTCTGAATCCAACAAGGGTGCCGTAGTTTCTCGCCGTGAAACAGGCGACAAACAAGCGTTTATGTCTGAACACGTTCAGCCTGTATTCGCGGTACTTGACCCGGTTTACACCTACACTTTGCCACCGCGCCAGGTTGCAAACGGTGTAGTCGACGCCTTTGTTCACACCGTTGAGCAGTACATCACTTACCCAGTGAACGCCAAGGTGCAGGACCGTTTTGCCGAAGGCATTCTGTTAACGCTGGTTGAAGACGGCCCAATTGCACTGAAAGAGCCAGAAAACTATGACGTGCGTGCCAACGTAATGTGGGCGGCGACCATGGCATTAAACGGCCTGATCGGTGCCGGCGTACCGCAGGACTGGGCGACTCACATGCTGGGTCATGAACTGACTGCGATGCACGGCCTGGATCACGCGCAGACTCTGGCGGTGGTTCTGCCATCTTTGTTGAATGAAAAACGTAACGAGAAACGCGGCAAACTTCTGCAATACGCTGAGCGCGTGTGGAATATCACTGAAGGCTCCGAAGAAGAACGTATTGATGCGGCAATTGCTGCAACCCGTAATTTCTTCGAGCAAATGGGTGCCCCAACTCGCCTGTCTGCCTATGGTCTGGATGGCAGCACCATCCCGGCTCTGTTGGTAAAACTGGAAGAAAAAGGCATGACTAAATTAGGTGAGCGCCAGGACATTACTCTGGACGTAAGCCGTCGTATTTACGAGGCAGCACGCTAAGTAATTTAGCCATTTTTTTCACGTTTCTGAGTATTTGGTCCAGACTTAAATGCAATTGTTACACCGGAAGCCCCTTCCGGTGTATCGCTTATTAAGGAGGAATACATGGCAAATCCAACAGTAATCAAGCTTCAGGATGGAAATGTAATGCCACAATTGGGGCTCGGTGTCTGGCAAGCCAGCAACGATCAAGTCCTGATTGCCATCGATAAAGCGCTGGAAGTCGGCTATCGCTCCATTGATACCGCTGCGGCGTACAAGAACGAAGACGGCGTGGGCAATGCACTAAAACAGGCTGGAATTGCGCGCGACGAACTGTTTATCACCACCAAACTGTGGAATGACGATCAGCAAAGGCCACGTCAGGCGCTGGAAGACAGCCTTGAAAAGCTCCAGCTCGATTACGTCGATCTGTATTTGATGCACTGGCCGGTGCCGAGCAAAGATCACTATGTTGAAGCCTGGAAAGGTATGATTGAGCTGCAAAAACAAGGGCTGGTCAAAAGCATTGGCGTCTGTAATTTCCAACTCAACCATCTCCAGCGTCTGATTGATGAAACGGGCGTCTCGCCGGTTATCAACCAGATTGAACTCCACCCACTGCTGCAACAACGCCAGCTTCATGCCTGGAATGCGACACATAAAATTCAGACCGAATCCTGGAGCCCACTGGCTCAGGGCGGAGAGGGTGTGTTTGATAAGAAAATCATCCGTGACCTTGCCGATAAATACGGTAAAACCCCGGCACAGATTGTCATTCGCTGGCATCTGGATAGCGGGTTGGTTGTGATCCCGAAATCGGTGACCCCATCGCGTATTGCTGAGAACTTTGACGTGTTTGATTTCCGTCTTGATAAAGACGAGTTAAGCGAGATTGCGAAGCTGGATAGTCATAAGCGTCTGGGACCAGACCCTGATGTGTTTGGCTCGTAAAACTGTTTCATAGTGTCGGATGGCGCTTACGCTTATCCGATCCAGGAAAGATATTGTAGCGCCAAGGCGGATGTCGTTTGCGACATCCGCCCTGGCTGTTTCACTACAATCCTTAAGCCGGGCGTTTCCTGCTTGTAGGCCTTGATACAACTTTAGGTGCAGGTCTTGCACCAGTAGCCGCTTTAGCACCAGCTGTAGGTTTAGCACCAGCTGTAGGCTTCGCGCCAGCAACAGGTTTAGCACCAGCCGTAGGCTTCGCACCAGCAACAGGTTTAGCACCAGCCGTAGGCTTCGCACCAGCAACAGGTTTCCCACCGGCAGCAGGCTTAGTGTCGCCAGGTGCACGACGCTGATGTGTCATTGGCGTATGTTTCGTCAATGCTGGACGCGCTCCACGGTTATAACGGCGCGCTTCACGCATCTCTTCAATCGTTGGCGAAGGCACCAGGCACTCACGGCGGCCACCAATCAGGTGCTTTTTACCCATCGCTTCCAGCGCTTCACGAATCAGCGGCCAGTTGGCTGGATCATGGTAACGCAGCAACGCTTTATGCAAGCGGCGCTGACGATCGCCTTTCGGCACCACCACATCTTCACTCTTATAACCAATCTTACCCAACGGGTTCTTGCCGGTGTAATACATGGTGGTCGAGTTCGCCAGCGGCGACGGGTAGAAGTTCTGCACCTGATCCAAACGGAAGCGGTTCTTCTTCAGCCACAGAGCCAGATTCACCATGTCTTCATCACGCGTACCCGGGTGCGCAGAAATAAAGTAAGGAATCAAATACTGCTCTTTACCTGCCTGTTTGGAGTAAGTATCAAACAGCTCTTTAAAGCGCTGATAACTGCCCATACCCGGCTTCATCATCTTAGATAGCGGCCCTTCTTCGGTATGCTCCGGAGCAATCTTCAGATAACCACCAACATGGTGCGTCGCCAGCTCTTTGATATAACGTGGATCTTCCACTGCGATATCGTAACGAACACCGGATGCGATCAGGATCTTCTTAACCCCTTTAATCTCACGGGCGCGGCGATACAAGTTGATCGTCGGCTCATGGTTGGTGTCCATGTGCGGGCAAATGTCCGGATACACGCAAGACAAGCGGCGGCATGTCTGTTCCGCACGCGGCGACTTACAGCGCAGCATATACATGTTAGCGGTTGGGCCACCGAGATCCGAAACCACGCCGGTAAAGCCTGGAACGGTATCGCGCATCGCTTCAATTTCGCTAATGATCGAATCTTCAGAACGGCTCTGAATGATGCGGCCTTCGTGTTCGGTAATGGAACAGAATGAACAGCCACCGAAGCAGCCACGCATGATGTTCACTGAGAAACGAATCATCTCATAAGCAGGAATTCGCGCCTTGCCATAGGCTGGGTGAGGAACGCGCTTGTAAGGCAGTGCAAATACGCTGTCCATCTCTTCAGTGGAAAGAGGGATGGCTGGCGGGTTAATCCAGATAAAACGGTCACCGTGTTTTTGCATCAACGCACGAGCACAACCTGGGTTGGTTTCATGGTGCAAAATACGTGAAGCATGCGCATACAGCACTTTGTCGTTTTTGACTTTTTCAAAGGACGGCAGCAACACGTAGGTTTTTTCCCACGGCTTCATCGGCGCAGGTTTAACCACGATAGCCTGAGCTTCGTTAATTGGCTTATCCGGTTTACCGGTTTCTGCACACGGCAAATCTTCACCGTAAGGGTGTGGAATCGGGTCGATACGGCCAGGCATATCCAGACGCGTAGAATCCACACCAGACCAGCCCGGCATCGCTTCTTTACGCATCATGGCGGTGTTACGCACATCGCAAATTTGATCGATTTTCTCGCCCATTGCCAGGCGGTGAGCCACTTCTACCAGCGGGCGCTCGCCGTTGCCGAAAATCAGCATATCGGCTTTCGCATCGACCAGGATTGAGCGACGAACGGTATCAGACCAGTAATCGTAATGCGCGGTACGGCGCAGGCTCGCTTCAATGCCACCAAGAATGACGGGCACATCGCGCCAGGCTTCTTTACAACGCTGGGTATAAGCAAGCGACGCACGATCCGGGCGTTTACCCGCCACGTTATCTGGCGTGTAAGCATCGTCATGACGCAGCTTACGATCCGCGGTGTAACGGTTGATCATGGAGTCCATGTTGCCTGCGGTCACACCGAAAAACAGATTCGGTTTGCCAAGACGCATGAAGTCTTCTTTAGTATTCCAGTCTGGTTGGGCAATGATACCCACGCGGAAGCCTTGGGCTTCCAGCATTCGGCCACAGATCGCCATACCAAAACTTGGATGGTCAACGTAGGCATCTCCGGTAACCAGAATGATGTCACAGCTATCCCAACCTAACTCGTCCATTTCCTTGCGTGACATGGGTAAAAATGGTGCCGGGCCGAAACAGGCTGCCCAGTATTGTGGCCACGAAAAGAGTTCGCGATCGGGCTGGATCAAGCTAATAGAGCTCATAATGCTTCCGAAAAATGAATAAAAAATGATTTAAAAATAACCAAAGCCGGCGATTATACGCTGGTATGGGGTCAAAAATGAAGTGTTATTGCCGTGTTAAAATCTAAGGCCCTTTCACTGATGGAAAGGACCTAAAATGGTTTATGGCGCAGGCTGCACCAGCAATTGACCGATAGAACCACGGTCTGCCATTTCAAGCGTCTGACTTGTATAGAGGAATGGGAAATGTTCCCAGGAAGGCTGGCCAAAATAAACCAATAACTCGACCTGCCCATCAACCCAAACCGTATCTTTCCAGCCGCGGTCTTCACCAAATGGTGCTGCGCCATTGACGTTTTTAATCAGGAAACTCACGCCTTCAATATGGAAAGATTGCGGCATATCGGAACGCACGGTCCAGCGCTCCCAGGTGCCTTGCTGAGTCTGAATATCAATGCGTTTCATATCCCATAGCTGACCGTTAATACCGGGATCTTCGCCGAGAGTAATTTCACGGCTACGCGCCGGGTTGCCATTGATAATCTCATCCGGCAGCAAGCGCATTGGTAATGTATCAGTCACTAACGGCAGCAGACCGGTGGCACGCAACGTCAGAACCAACGTGGAAATAAGAATGCTCGACGGCTCAAAGAAACCACGGATTCTATCCATGATACCGGCCGCTTCACCGCAGGTTATCGACACTTCTTTGCCGTCACTCATATCCACCAGAATCTCACGGCGTTCGCCCGGAGCCAGTGAAAGTTGCTTTACGGAAACCGGTGCAGGCAGGAAACCCTGGTCGCTGGAAATAACATGCATCGCACGGCCATCGCTCATTTGCAGTAGATAGCGGCGTGAGTTAGAAGCATTCAGCAAACGCAAACGCACCCAGCCGCGAGAGACCTCAACATACGGCCCCTGCACACCATTCACCAGCAGTGTGTCGCCCACAAATCCACCATTGCCTGGCTCTTCATATTCAGGCGCGCCAAAGTTATCGAGGCGCTTATCTTGAATAATGACCGGGAAGTCATCGACACCATAGTGGTTAGGAATAGGCAGATTTTTGCTGACTTCATCTTCAATCAGCCACATGCCCGCAAGGCCATTGTAAACCTGCTTTGCGGTACGGTTAGGCGTGTTGGCGTGATACCAAAGCGTCGCCGCTTGCTGGCGAATTGGCAGAACCGGCGCCCAGTCGACGTTGGGCTGCATCATGCGTGCAGCGCCACCCATAAGCGGACCTGGAACCTGCAAACCGGCAATCGTCATGGCGATATTTTCTTGTAGACGATTGCTGTAAATCATCTTCACGTCATCACCGCTCCATACCCGGATGGTCGGCCCGAGATAACGTCCGTTCAAACCCCAGACCGGCGCCTTAGCACCACCGGTAAATGACCAGTGTGCTCGTTGTAACGTAAGGAACAATGGTTGCCCACGGCGGGATTCTAATAAAGGTGGTACGGGTAAAGGTTGCTGCAGCCCTGCTGCGTTTGCCCTCAGTGGCACCGAGCCGGCACAAAGTGCGACTCCTGATGCCTGAATAAACTGACGCCGACTGAGTGACATAATTACTCCATGTGAAACTGACTTACGTAGTGCGGCACAAAACGTGCCGCCAAAATATCCCCGTAATACTCTAATTGCAGGGGTATAAAAATGATTAATTCGCCTGCTTTTTCTCAACTCGACCGGAAGCTTCACGCTCCGCGACTTCTTTATCTAATTCGGCGATTTTTTCCCTCATGATATCGCGGCAATGAGTAGCGAGTTTACGCGCCTGATCTTTGCCATAACCGCTGATATCAATTGGCTCCAGCATTTCGACAATCACCAAACCGTTATTCCAACGGTTTAGCTTAATTTTATTACTGGTATTGGAAACACACACCGGAATAATTGGGACGCCCGCAGCAATTGCGGCGTGGAACGCGCCGGTTTTGAACGGCAACAAGCCACGACCACGGCTACGCGTGCCTTCAGGGAACATCCAGACCGATATTTTGCGTTTCTGAATCTGCGCCACCACCTGGGAAATGGTGCTCAGGGCTTTGGCGCGATTGTCACGGTCAATCAGCATATTTCCGGTTAACCAGTAGATTTGGCCAAAAAAGGGAATCCACAGCAGGCTTTTTTTCCCGACGGTTACTGTCGGCGGCTGCACAATACTCGCTGCTGTCACCATGTCGAAATTATTCTGGTGGTTACAGATATAAATCGCCGTCGGGTGATTTTCATGACCTTCCGGTAAACGGGTTTCGACTTTCAAACCGAACACTGGTGCCAGGCGCCCAAACAGATGGCCAAAAGTTGCAACGTGGCGCGGGTTACGTGGGCTGAACAGGCAATAAATACAGCCAAAAATGCTCACCAGGATGCAATAAATTATAACGATAATAAAACGTACGATGGATAGCATAACAACCTCAAAAGCCAAAAGCGCTGACAAGTATACCCTAAATAATTCGCGATGCAGGAAAGCACCAGACTGTAAGTATGGAGGTAGTCAGGGCACTGCAACTTGAATGATGACGGGTGTACGACTTGCTTAAGCGTAAAATATACCAATCTGGCGGCCTTTCAGCCGCCATTTTTTGATTACTCTTCGCTATCACCTGCACTTGCGCGAAGCGGAGAATCAACTTCAACACGATCAATGCGTTGTAGACCACGCATCAATGTGCCGCGACGGCCACGCTCACCAGTGATTTTTTGAAGCTCTTCCGGACGAAGTTTAATTTTGCGCTTGCCGACGTGCAAAGTAACGGTGCTTTGCGGCGGCAATACAAATAGATGAACCAGTTTGTCTTCGCCTTTTGCCGCTTCCGCCGAAGGAATCGAAATGATTTTATTCCCTTTACCTTTGGAAAGCTGCGGCAAATCACCGACCGGGAACATCAGCATACGGCCTGCGGCGGTAATCGCCAGCAGCATGTCGTCCACACTTGAAATTTCCATTGGCGGCATGACTTTCGCATTTTCCGGCAATGAGATCAGCGTTTTACCCGCACGGTTGCGTGCCACTAAATCGTTAAAGGTGCAGACAAAACCATAGCCCGCGTCAGACGCCATCAACAGTTTCTGGTCGTCCGGTGCCATTAATACGTGCTCAACGACTGCACCTGGCGGCGGCGTCAGTTTACCGGTCAAAGGTTCACCCTGGCCACGAGCCGAAGGCAACGTTATCGGGTCAAGCGCGTAGCTTCGCCCGGTGGAGTCGATAAACGCCACCGGCTGGTTGCTCTTGCCTTTGGCTGAGCCGAGGAAGCTATCGCCCGCTTTGTAGTTTAGCCCTTGCGCGTCGATATCATGGCCTTTGGCGCTACGCACCCAGCCCATTTGCGACAACACAATGGTTACAGGCTCAGACGGCGTCATGTCGTGCTCGCTCATGGCTTTCGCTTCGCCACGTTCACGCAGTGGTGAACGGCGGTCATCGCCATAAGCATCAGAATCTGCCTGCAACTCTTTCTTCAGCAAGGTATTCATTTTGCGTTCAGACGCCAGAATGCCCTGCAATTGGTCACGCTCTTTTTCCAGATCGGCTTGTTCGCCGCGAATCTTCACTTCTTCGAGTTTTGCCAGGTGGCGTAATTTCAGCTCGAGGATAGATTCAGCCTGGGTTTCACTTAACTCAAAGCGCGACATCAACACCGGCTTCGGCTCATCCTCAGTACGAATGATGTGGATCACTTCGTCAATATTGAGGAACGCCACCAGCAAACCTTCGAGGATATGCAGGCGTTTGAGGACTTTTTCCAGACGATAGCTCAGGCGGCGGCGCACCGTTTCGCGACGGTAAACCAGCCACTCGGTAAGAATTTCCAACAGGTTTTTCACCGATGGACGGTTATCCAGACCGATCATATTGAGGTTAATGCGATAGCTTTTCTCAAGATCGGTGGTGGCAAACAGGTGGTTCATCACCTGCTCGACGTCGATACGGTTGGAACGTGGCACAATCACCAGACGCGTCGGGTTTTCGTGGTTCGACTCATCGCGCAAGTCTTCAACCATTGGCAGCTTTTTAGCGCGCATTTGGTTGGCGATTTGCTCAAGCACGCGCGCACCGGAAACCTGATGTGGTAACGCGGTGATCACCACATCGCCATCTTCTTTTTTCCACACGGCACGCATACGCACAGAACCACGGCCGTTCTGGTAAATTTTGCGGATCTCTTCACGCGGGGTGATGATTTCGGCTTCTGTCGGGTAATCCGGGCCCTGAACAATATCCAGCAGCTCATCGAGCGTAGTTTTCGGCTGGTCAATCAGAGTGATTGCCGCTTTCGCTACTTCACGTAAGTTATGCGGCGGGATGTCAGTTGCCATACCAACGGCAATGCCGGTGGTGCCGTTAAGCAGGATATTCGGCAGACGTGCAGGTAGCATTTTCGGCTCCTGCATGGTGCCGTCAAAGTTCGGCACATAGTCAACCGTCCCCTGCCCTAATTCACCAAGCAGGACTTCAGCATATTTCGACAGTCGCGATTCGGTATAACGCATCGCGGCGAAGGACTTCGGATCATCCGGCGCACCCCAGTTTCCCTGGCCATCAACCAGTGGGTAGCGATAGGAGAATGGCTGCGCCATCAATACCATGGCTTCATAGCAAGCGCTGTCGCCGTGCGGATGGTATTTACCCAGCACGTCACCAACGGTACGGGCTGATTTTTTGAATTTAGCGCTATTGCTTAATCCCAACTCCGACATCGCATAGACGATACGACGCTGTACGGGCTTTAAACCATCGCCAATGAACGGCAGAGCGCGGTCCATAATGACGTACATGGAATAGTTGAGATAAGCATTTTCCGTGAATTCGTGCAGCGCAAGGCGTTCTGCACCATCATGAGTTAAATCACTCATTAATTATTCATCCTCAAACTGACGAGCCGAGTGTGGCCACATACCCTAAATAATTCGAGTTGCAGAAAGGCGGCAAACTCAGAAATCCCCAAGAGCTTACTTAAGTAAGTGACTGGGGTGACTGAGTGCAGCCAACGCATCTGCAGCTTGAAGTATGACGGGTATAAACGGCGTAATTGCCGCCGATAGTACCTTATCTGGCAGTCGTAGTCACAGAGGAGTGAGTATCTTTAGATGAAGTAAGACGATAAGAAATGAGCCGCAAATTGCGGCTCATTTGGGGCATTATTTTACTTTGGTAATTTGCTTCACGTCGATTTCAACAGAGTTCCAGTCCTTATCGACTTCACCTTGAATCTCAACGGTATCTTGCGGAGTGATGGTCTGGCCGTTCCAACGCTTATGGTCGATATCGACATTAATGGTGCCAGATGTATCACGGAAGATGTAATGGTCACCGCCGATGCGTGACTCAATCTTGCCGCGCAAAGTGACCCAGGTATCGTCAGACAGTGACTTGGCCTGTGTCGCCGTGGTGTTGCTGCCACTTGGGCCGACAAAACCGCCTGCGGTTTGAGTTTGTGTGGTGGCAGGAGCTGCGTTCGGATCGGAGAACCCGCCCTGATTTGCAGCCAGTGCAGGTGCTGCGGTAATAGCGAGAATAGTCATAATAGCGGCTATTTTTTTCATTTTAATTTTCCTTTTATGAATGATTTCATGAGTGCTATTTAACGTGATAGATCTTAACGCGATCTTAATTCTCCCATCAAAAATCGCTTTTTTTAGTAAATTGCGCACTATGCCGAAGCATCGTATTTTTCCCCTGTACACACCCTCACAAAAGTTATTAACTTCCCGCAAATGGGCAGTAAGGGAAACACTATGCGCATATTACTAATTGAAGACGATAAGCTCATTGGCGACGGACTCAAAGCCGGGCTGACAAAAATGGGTTTTACCGTCGACTGGTTTACAGATGGCCTTCAAGGTCAGTCAGCTCTGAGTTTAGCCCCCTACGACGCAGTGGTGCTGGATTTAAGTCTGCCGGGAATCGACGGACTGGATATCTTAAAATACTGGCGTCGTAATGGCCGAACTGAACCTGTGTTAATTCTAACCGCGCGCGATGCCCTGGAACAACGAGTTGAGGGATTACAACTTGGTGCCGATGACTATTTGTGTAAACCCTTTGCGTTAATAGAAGTTGCCACCCGCTTACAGGTTTTAATCCGCCGTAACCATGGGCAGGCTCAATCTACCCTTTGCCATGCTGGTGTCGAACTTGATCCGATTAAATTAACCGTTACCCGCGACGGTGAACCACTGCAACTAAAACCCAAAGAGCTTGCCTTGCTGGAACTGTTTATGCGTAACACAGGACGAGTATTACCGCGCACGCTTATTGAAGAGAAACTTTATAGCTGGGAGAACGATGTTTCCCGAAATGCGCTGGAAGTACATATCCATCATTTACGCCGCAAACTCGGCAGTGGGTTTATTCGCACGGTACACGGCATCGGTTATACGTTAGGTGAAGAATGATAAAAAAAGTGACTCAGAGTTTACGCGCAAGACTCATTGCCGGGTTTATTTTGCTCACGCTGGTTGCCTGGGTCGGCGCAAGTGTTGCTGCCTGGCAGCAAACCAGCAAAACCCTCAATAAACTCTTTGATACCCAACAAGTGCTGTTTGCCAAACGCCTGAGCGCGTTAGAGCTTGATGGCGTGCAAAACGATACACAATTGCCTCGTACCAAAAAGATGATTTCGCATCATCGAGGCAAACAAGATGATGACACCCTCGCCTTCGCCATTTATACCGCCAACGGGCAGTTGCTGCTAAACGACGGCGACAACGGCAGATATCTCAGCTATCGCTACCAGCGTGACGGATTTGTTGATGGCAAACTGGCGGGCGATGACGATATGTGGCGCATGGTCTGGGTGACAACACCCGACGGAAAATACCGCATCGTAGTAGGTCAGGAGTGGGAATACCGCGAAGACCTGGCACGGGACATCGTTTTGTCTCAGCTCACCCCATGGCTTATCGCCTCGCCGATGATCTTACTGTTGTTGGTATGGCTGGTCAGCCGGGCACTCTCCCCGCTTCACAAACTGGCACTGCAATTACGTAGCCGCAAACCAGACGATGCCAGTGAGCTGCCAACGCAAACCCTGCCACAAGAAGTACGCCCTTTGGTAATTGCGCTTAATCAGCTATTTACCCGCACCGGGGAGTTTATGCAGCGCGAACGGCGCTTTACCTCTGATGCCGCACATGAGCTACGCAGCCCACTCGCCGCATTAAAGGTACAGGCCGAAGTGGCACAGCTTGCACAAAATGATGAACCGATGCGCGATCACGCACTGAATAACCTGAGCGTAGGCATCGATCGCGCGACTCGTCTGGTCGATCAACTGCTGACTTTATCGCGGCTGGATTCTTTAGCGGGTCTGGATGATGTCCAGGACGTGCCTTTCCAGCCACTACTGCAAAATGCGGTGATGGATGCTTATCACGAGGCGCAGCGTGAAGGCATTGATATTCGCCTTGATATTCAGGACGCAAAAGTAAAACGCCAGGGTCAGCCGCTACTACTTAGTTTGATGGTCAGAAACGTGCTGGACAATGCCGTGCGCTACAGCCCACGCGGCAGCGTAGTCAATGTCGTTCTCCAGAGCCACGAAATTACGATTACCGACAACGGCCCGGGCGTCAGCCCTGAATATCTGACCTCACTTGGTGAACGCTTCTTCCGTCCACCCGGGCAGGAAAAAACCGGCAGCGGCCTCGGGTTATCTATCGTCAGGCGAATCGCTGCATTACACGGTATGCAGGCGAGCTTCGTAAACGCCCCCAGCGGTGGATTTCAGGTACAAATACGCTGGTAAAAACGGATTCAGCCCTTTGATTATTGCGTTTTTAGCAAAAGTCTTTGCCTATATATGGCATTTAATTGTGACATACATCACGGTAAACTCCGCGCCAGACGCAATTATTCGAGGACTAACTATGAGCAATATTCTGATTATCAATGGTGCGAAAAAATTCGCCCATTCTAATGGCCAACTTAACGACACCCTGACCGACGTCGCGGAAAGCTTTTTGCGCGACCTCGGGCATGATGTTCAGGTCACCCGTACCGACAGTGAGTACGACATTAAAGAAGAAGTCGCGAAATATATGTGGGCCGATACCGTGATTTACCAGATGCCAGGCTGGTGGATGGGCGCACCGTGGACCATGAAGAAATACATTGATGATGTATTTACTGAAGGTCATGGCTCACTGTATGCAAGCGATGGTCGTACCCGTTCTGATGCAGAGAAAAAATACGGTTCTGGCGGCCTGATCCAGGGCAAAACTTATATGCTGTCACTGACCTGGAACGCCCCGCTACAAGCTTTTGAAGACAAAGAACAGTTCTTCCACGGTGTTGGAGTTGATGGTGTTTACCTGCCATTCCACAAAGCTAACCAGTTCCTTGGAATGGAAGGTCTGCCGACATTTATCGCCAACGACGTAATGAAAGCGCCTGATGTACCGCGTTTTATTGCAGAATACCGCGAGCATCTGGGCCGAGTTTTTGCTTAACTGTCTTATGACTACAACAAGGAGTTGAACATGATTACAGTAATAGCTGAAATTCGTACCCGCCCTGGTGTTCACCATCGCCAGGCTGTACTGGACGCGTTTGCAAAAATTATTCCTACTGTGCTCGAAGAGGAAGGCTGCTTTGGTTATGCGCCACTCATCGACCATAACGCACAAGTCGCGTTCCAGACCACTGCACCAGATTCTGTGTTTATGCTGGAAAAATGGGAGAGCGTGGCTCACCTCGAAGCTCACCTGCAAACAAAACACATGAAAGATCACAGCGTCACTGTTAAAGACGACGTTCTGGACGTTCATATCCATATTCTGGAAGACGCAATTAAGTAATTGGGTTTACCGAATGATTTAAGGGGGCGGCTTTCATATCTGCCCCCTTTTTGTATCTGCATTCTAAACGCTGCCCTGAGCCATTCACATTGAGAAAATGCTGCTAAGCTATTCTTTAATCAATATTCTCAGCAAGGCCAGGACATGAAGACGAACACGGTTTCCGATAAAATCATCAACCTTGCCAACTTTAATCTCAATCTTTTAACCACCTTCTGTTTGATCTATTCCACACGCAGTATTACTGAAGTTTCTGAAATATTGGATGTAACTCCGCCGTCAATAAGCCACTCGTTACGTAAACTGCGTCTGCATTTTGCCGATCCGTTATTTATTCGCCATGGCAATACCATCGCACCAACTGTATTTGCAGATGATCTGTACGTTAAACTTAAACAGTCTCTGGAAATAATGAGTGATTCTGTCGAGCGGAGTAAAAAAACAAATAAACGAGAGACAGTGGTTATTTACTCTCCTTTTTCAGTAGCAATACATGATTTGTCAGACACGGTATTAAAGATCAAGGAGGCGAAATTAAATTATAAAATAAAATATATAGAAACGCTTCTTGGTATTCCAGATGCTGTTGGTCTGCTTAATTTACGTAAAGCCGATATTGTTTTCTCTGCCACTTCTGTTATCAACACGACACTAACCAGTGTCCTGCTGCGTGATTTCACCCCAGTTATGGTCTGTCGGGAAGACAATCCATTTAAAAAGACCACAATTAGCACCGATGAATTAAAGCAACTGGATCTAGTCAGCCATTTGACTGGCGATGAAATGATATACCAAAGAAAGCAATCATTTCTGGCAACCTTAAAAGATGCCCATATCGTATTCGAAACGAATTCAATAATGATGCTTCTCACGCTGTTATCCGAGACCGATTGTGTAGGGTTTCTGACGCCTGAAGCCTTTACCCGCTATAAAGTACTCTTCAAGCTGCGACAGATAACACCGCTATTCCCGCTACAGCTTATTGGTGTCTATTTAGTTTACCGTAAAGAGATGGAAAAAAAGCCAAGTTTTATGCAACTCCTGGAAGCAATTAAGGGGAGTTAATGCGTAAAGAAAAGCGATGTAATAGAAATAAATCCGCAATTAACGCCACGTAATACCCTCAAAGTAAGCTGTACGTATAATCACCAGCACATAACGCCACCCGGCTTCAATATTTATACTCACCACTTTTCCCCATTATATTATCAATATACTGTCGAAATTTTCGTTGGTGATTATTCATTTACGTACAGTTACTAACATGAATATCCGTAATCAGGATTCATGGAGGCATTCGCATGAAAATCATCAAGATACTCCCCACATACACCGGGCAAAGCAGACGAAAAATAATTCTTAAAACATCGGCGAGTCTGGTTGCTGGTGTACTGAGCTTTGGTTGCGCCGATACCCGAGCAGAAACACTGCTTAATACTTCCGGAACCATAGGAATTGGTACCAGTGGTTTATATTTCGATGAAACAATAAAAATGAATGCTGCAAATACAGCGGGAATTAAAATAGGTGCCGATGGCACGGTTACCCTGAGCAGAGGTAGCATTAAAAATAATGCAATCTCAGCAGCGGGATCAAAAAATCAGATCGGTGTTTATGTTTTTGATGGAGGTCATGTTGCCCTTTCTGACAGCGCAGTAGCACTTGATCCAAAAACCGCAGCGGGAGCAACCGTCACCGCAAATAACATGACTGCATTGGTCGCGAAATCTGGTGGGCAGCTCAATCTTGATAATTCCACCGTGACGGTAGGTGGCGGCGCTAAGGGAAATAACAACTTCGGAATTGTCGTAACAGGCCCGCATTCTAAGGCATCACTCAGTAAATCCACGGTGCAGACTTCATCCTGGGGAGCCCCGGCGGTTTCAGCAACTCAAGGTGGTCGAATCAATCTTTCTGAAGGAACTGTAATCCTGACCACGGGGGCAAGAGGCAGCAACGGCGGCAGTCATGGTGCAGCCGTTGATGGCCTGGACAGCACACTTTATGCGGAAAGTACCTCCATCACTACCACTGGTGCTTCAGCATATGGCGTCAAACTCGAAAATAGTGCGGCGCTTAATTTAACTGAAACCACTATCACAACCAGCGGAGCGAATGGCCACGGTATTTTGCTTGATGGGGACGCCACCAGCGGCACAATATCAGGCAGCAGCATTCAAACCACAGGAAAAGGGGCGACAGGGTTATGGGCACGTAACGGCGCAAACGTATCGCTGCAACAAGGGACACGAATCAACACTTCTGGGGCCGCGCTATCTACCGCTTCACCGCTGGATAATGAAAAAAACCTGAGCTTAAGTCATACCCTGCTGGCAAGTGAGTTCGGCAGTGATATTGACGCGCAGGGCGTGTTTTTGACCACTTCTGCCGCCAGCGCCAGTGCCGCGCGAGCCGAGAATAATGCCCGTATTAATTTGCAGGCAAGCGAGATTGTAAGTAGCGGCGGTGCTGGTAGCACAACCAGCACCGCCGCCCTTCATGCATTGTCAGGGGCCACTATCACCGGTTCAGACCTCACTGTTAACGTCACGGGGAATTATCAAGGAGGCGGACGTGCCGAGGGTGATGGTAGCTCAATTTACCTGAACAATAGCCACATCCTGGTGAAAGGTGCCGGAGGCGCAGAAGCCACATCAACTGCAGCTCGCGCAATATCTGGTGGCTCTGTACTTGTTAACCGTTCAACAATGACCACATTGGGTATGCAAAGCCATGGTGTCTCAGCAGAAGGAGCCGGCTCTCACGCACAAATCAGCGATACAACTATCGAAACGTTCGGCGCGCGCAGCTCTGGGGTCAATATCATAAATGGCGCAACTGCTGACATTAGCGGCTCAATTATCAAAACAACGGCTCCTGATAATGGAACTGGCCCATGGGGGCCGGGCATACTGCTTCAGGGGGTGGGTTCATCCTTAAGCCTTACCAACACTGATGTCAGCACCACACAAAAGTCCAGCGTAGGCATCAGTGCCACAAGTGGCAGTCATCTGGAGGTTGATACCTCTCGAATTACCACCTCCGGGAACTACGGCTCCGGTATTGCCGTCGCGAACACCACGGCCACGATAACCGGCACTCACATCACGACATCAGGTGATGATAATGCAATGGGAGTTATTGCCGATGCGGGAGCTACAGTCACAGTCGTGGGTGGTAGTATCGTCACGTCGGGTAATGGCTCAATCATACAGTCAAACCTTACCTTCCCACACGCAGTCGCGTCACGTAACCCAGGTTCTTTGCTGACAATTGAAGGGACCAGCCTTCTTACCACGGGCACCCAGGCCTATGGAGCCACCGCCGATGACGGCGGCAATATCATCCTGAAAAATATGTCGGTCAAAACGCAGGGGGATAATTCACTCGGTTTATACGCCGGAATTGGTGCGGCAAAACCGGGTAGCGTTAGTTTATCGGCCAGTAATGTCACAGTCGAGACACTTGGAAATAATGCGACAGGTGCTTTTGTTGGCCGCAAGTTTAAAACCGAAACAGCTGAAATGGCACTTGATAGCGTCACGTTAACGACACATGGGGATAACTCACGTGGTATCTGGGCCGAAGCAGGCGCTGACTTAAGTGCCGAAAACTCAGTCATTCGAACCATGGGCGCAGGCTCAACAGGTGCGCTGGTGAATAACACGGCAACATTGTCGCTCAACAAAACAGGTATCACCACATCAGGGGAGCTGGCGCACGGCATCCTCGCCAGTAACGGAGGGAGTGTTTTTGCCGAGAATACGATTGCTACCACACAAGGTGATGGCGCGGCGGCACTGGCGGTTCAGGGTTCAGAAACTCAACCCGGAAAGGCCAGCATCAGCAATACTATTTTGTCCAGTAATCATGGCTATGGCATTGAAACTACTGGCTATGCGGATATTGATATGCAAAACAGCCATGTTAACGGCGAAAACCAGTGGCTACAGGTGAAGAATGGCTCTGGAGTGGTGCCAGGCAATGCTTCTGTAGATATGTCCGGGAGTATTGTCACGGGTGCGGCATTAACAGATGCAGGTGCATGGTCTGAGGTGTCATTAAACAATACCAGTCTGTGGTTTTTAACCGGTAACTCTGTGCTTAGCGAGCTTACCAATAACCACAGCCTGATAAATTTCAGCACTCCGGAAAACAACCAGTACAAAACGCTGATGGTGAATAACTACCATGGCGACAACTCAACGATTGCGTTAAACACCCATCTCCATGACGACGATTCACCTACGGATCTGCTCGTTATTAACGGCGGGAAGGCTGATGGATCCACAAGCCTGAAAATTACCAATACCGATGGTAGCGGTGCACTCACACATGGCAATGGTATCAAGGTCGTCGATGCCATAAGTGGCGCAACCACCGCAACGGAAGCATTCAGTTTGCTCAGTAAGGTTAAAGCTGGGCCCTATGAATATTCGCTTTACCGTTCAAGTGTTGATGACAGTAATAAACAGGCCTGGTATCTGCGCTCTCATAAAAATGTACCGGATGATGTTAAGAATGATGATCCGCCTCCTCCTCCTCCTCCAGCAGATCCCGTACCCGATCCTGAACCAGAGCCAATCCCGGAACCTAAGCCCGGAGAAAAACCGGTCATAAAACCGCCAGTGATTCCTGTAAATCCCCCTCCCGTCACGCCGGTTGATGAACAACCAGCACCAGATGAACAGGTAAAACCAGATGAGGAGGGAAAACCAGAAACGCCGCAGCATCCTGAACCGCCACAACATGCTGGCGAAGTCCCGAACTACCGAGCAGAAACCTCGCTGTACCAGGATATCCCACAGTTGGCTTTGCTCTACAGCCGAATGCTCGTCGATAGCCTGCATGAACGCACCGGGGAACAGTTCGCCAGCGCAGAAAAGATCACCCTGGCAACGCAGTCGCCACACATGAGTTGGGGGCGTGTGATATATAAAAATGGCAAATCAGACTTTGATGGGCCGCAATCGCGCTTTACGCTTAATGCTATTCAGTTAGGAATTGATTTGTATCGAGAAAGCAAAGACGACGGAAGTTCGAATTTTGCTGGCGTGCTTGGAAACATCGGCAAAATAAATAGTAAAGTCACTCACACCGACGGTGAAAATGCAGGTCGAAACACGCTGAAGTCATGGGGAATCGGCGGCTATTGGACGCACTTTACGCCTGCGGGAAGTTATCTGGATGCGGTCGCGCAGTACAACCGGCTGTATGTGGAATCCAGCCCCACCGATCTTAGCCCGATGAAAACTAAAGGTTACGCGCTTAGCGCCTCGCTGGAAGCCGGTTACCCATGGCAGCCCGATGCAGAGGTTCAACGTTTTATCGAACCTCAGGCGCAGCTGATTTACTCAACGGTTAAGCTGGATAACACCCATGACGACGCTTCCGGGGTGAATTTCAGCAATGCCGATTCGCTTACCGGCCGCGTGAGCCTGCGTTTCCACCAGTCGTGGAACCACAATAACACCCAAAAAAGTCAGGAAAAGAGCACTCGCACCACGGCATGGCTGCGCCCAGGGATTGTGCATGAATTCAGGGGAGAGACTAAAACCAATTTTGCCTCACAGGACGGGTATATTCCTTTCGTCACCAATAGTGCTGGCACATGGGGGCAGTTAAATGCAGGCGTTGATCACCAGCTTAATAAGTCGGTTTCTCTTACCGGTTCTTTAAGCGTTGAAAAAGCGTTTACAGGTAACAGCATCAATTACGGCGGGATTGTGGGCTTAAAAATTAAGTTTTAAGAAACGATATGGGGCGAATAAGTGCAAACCAGACAAATGGGTAACACTTATTCGCTCTGAAAAATTAGGGCAGCTTAAAGGAAATCAGCCTTGCGGAAGGCTTGCAGCGCATCTTGCTTTTGCTGCTCAGTCATTGGGCGCAGCGGACGACGCGGGTCACCTACATCAATGCCGTGCAGTTTCATCGCAACTTTACCAGCCGCAACGCCACCGTACTGCACCAGCACGCGGATGATAGCGATGACCTTATCCATACAACCAGCAACATCTGCCTGATCACCACGATTAAAGCTATCAATCAGGCGGTGATACAACGGCGCTGCATAGTTATAGGTACTGCCTACTGCGCCAACTGCACCACATGCCAGACCCGCAGGTAAAAACTCATCAACACCGAATGGAATATCAAACTGGCCGTTATTCACGCGCACACAGCGCTGATACTCATACATGTCACTGGAGTTAAACTTCATGCCAGTGAGGTTAGGAATACGATCGGCTGCAACCTGTAAAAATTGCTCCATATCGAGATTCACACCCGACATGCCGGAATGGTAATAGTAGAAACCTTTAGATGGTGCGGCGGCCGCATTAATACGGCAGTATTCCACTAGATCTTCAATATTGCCCGGCTTGAAGAAGCAAGGACCAATTACTGAGGTAGCGAAGATATCCAAAGTTTCAGCGTGACGGCTAAGTTCAACGGAGTCCGCGATACTCAGAGCACCTGTATGCAAAGTAATACTCAGTTTACCCGCACTTGCACTCACCCAACGTTCTGCAATTTTTTTGCGCTCATCGACCGAGCAATGAATGCCCTCACCGGTAGTGCCCAGTACATAGGCACCTTTAACACCTTGCTCAATCAGATGTGCGGCAATTTGGTCAATAACCGGATAATTAACACTTCCATCAGCGGTAAATGGTGTGTGTGGCGCGGCGATTAAGCCAGTTAACTTTTCCATGCAAGCCTCTTTGGAGTTTTACTTCTAATGATTTGTGATTATGAAGTTTAACTCTATATTAAGACGACAAATGGAGTGATGCAACCATCGTGGCATCGCTAAAATGGCTTAATACGTTGAACTGTGATCAATGCCGCTAATGTGGCATTACTTTGCGATATTAAGTGCATCCATGGTACGCAACTTACTTTCGCGAGCTTGCTCTGGCGCAGCCTGTACCAGCAAGGTATAGAGCAAATCCAGCACAAATAGTTGTGCTGTCTTAGTGCCAATCGAATCGCCTTGCAGCATCCCCTGGCGGTTACCGTTGATCAGGCTAAAATCAGCTACTTCAATTAGCGGGGAGCCTAAATTATGGGTCAGAGCAACGGTGGTTGCCCCCGCTTGTCTGGCAAGCTTGAGGGCATGGACCGTTTCCGGAGATGTACCGGTGTGGCTGATAGCAATCGCCACATCGCCCGCTTTGAGCAATGTAGCCTGCATATACATAAAGTGATTATTGGTAACGGCATCGACCCGCAAACCAATACGCATCAGCTTATGCTTCATATCTTCCGCAGTAATTCCCGACGAGCCGACACCGAAAATGTACACCGAGTTGCTGGTGCGTAATGCGTCGACGACCTGATTAACCTGATTCATATCCAGCAAATTCAGGGTTTCAGACAACACATTATTAATGGTGCTTTGCAGTTTCAAACCAATGGTGCGCGCATCGTCTGACTCATTGATTTCCCCATCTAACAGCGGGCTACTGTTATCGGTATCCACCGTGGCCAGTTCAATAGCCAAATCCATTTTAAAATCTTGAAAACCCTTATAACCCAGGGTGCGACAGAAACGAATGACGGTGGCTTCTCCAGCCTGTGTTTCGCGTGACAACTCGGCGATAGAGAGCTGAGTCACCTGCTGTGGAGAGGTCAAAATATAGTGCGCGATCCGCTGTGAAACACGCGTCAGGCTATTTTGCATCGCACCAAGTGTGTCGAGGATTTTTCCGGGTTTAAGGCGTTGGACTTGAGACTCCATAATTTCCTGCTCTTGAGTACGTGATGTGGCAAAAAGCCTGCAATATTGAATGGTTGAGAGCGTAACAAGTCTGTGGCATGAAAAAAAGCGCGATGTAAGCATAGGGGGTATGCGTACATCGCGCCGTCAAAGAAGAACTCATTTACTGCTTAATATTATTATGACGTTAAAACATCGTGTTATAGACAGCGATAATGCACTTTGATGACTACCTTGCTAATAGACTGCGCCGTTTCGCTGATACAACCTGGTTTATGTGGCTCGCCCGGAAGGAATATCGCAAACATTCCGGGTTGCATATGCAAAGTCTGGCAAGGTGCCACCTCATCACAAAGCAGATAATCATCATCTTCGTGATAAATATCTGGCTCTATTGCCGCACCAATCGGGCCAAAATCAATGCGCTCCTGACCACTGAGTAACAGCTGAATATCAAGATATTCGCGATGCTGCTCGTAACGCTTGCTCTGTGGTTCTGAGGTATCAAAGCTCATAACATTCATAAAGATATCGTCACCGTCTATTTCATGGCGGCCCGCACTTAGTGTTTCCGGATGCTTCGCCAGCGCCTGCTTAATAATGGCCAGTAACTGAGGTGCAATACCAGTCTGAGCGCTGAGCTCTGAAATTCGTCCTAAAATCATGATGTCACCTTTTACTCACGTGTTTCATCAAGCGTCAGCGCCGGCGCTGAAGCAAATAATGGGGCGAAAATAACGCCGCTGATAACCACACTCAGACAGCCAACCACGCCATAGAAGAAGAAATTCAAGTCGGTGGCATAGCGAGCAAACAGCACCGCTACAATACTGACCACAATGCCAAGAGTTGCACTACCCGCATTGGCACGTTTGCAGAAAATCCCCAGCATAAACAGACCAGTCATAGGGCCACCCATCAGCCCAATTAAGCTGTTAAAGGCATCCCAGATTTCTGATTCATTCGCCATCACCAACCATACCGTCGCAGCGCTACTAAATAGCCCGGCAATAAGGATCACCAGTTTAGCCATACGCATACTGTTTTCTGGGGTTCTTTTTTTGCTGCTCAGTCTTTGATAAATATCGGAGTTAAAGCAACTGGAGATACTGTTCAGGCTACTTGAAATACTGGACTGCGCAGCTGCAAAAATAGCGGCGATAATCAAACCGGCAATACCTGTAGGCATTTCCGTCACCACGAATAGCGGCAAGATCCCCCCGATGTTAAAGCCTGCTGGTAACAGACTTGGGTTTTGTTTGTAGTAAACAAACAGAGCCGAACCGATAGCAAAGAAGAAAATTGGAATAATGGCGATTAGCTTAGCGTTGGTGAGCAGTGTTTTCTTCGTCTCCTCAATGGAGTCCGTCACGATATAGCGCTGGACCACATCCTGACTGGCGGTAAATTGCTGAATATTGGCAAACAGGAAACCAATCATCAGAACTGGCACAGTGCTTTCCGTCCAGCTCCAGCGGAACTGTGACGCCGGGAAGAATTTATCGGCATGTTGTGTCACGGTGAAAATCTCACCGAACCCGCCCTGCACCTTGAAGCAAATCACGATGAAAATAAGCACCGCGCTGCCCGATAACAACAACCCCTGAATAACGTCAGTCCAGATAACCCCTTCAATACCACCCATCCAGGTATAGATAATGCACATAACACTAATCAGCAGCACCAAAACGATTGGGTCAATGCCAATAAATGGTCGCAAAGCCAACACCGTTAAGTAAGTGATAATGGCGATACGGCCTATGTTAAACATCATAAAAGAGAGGCTGGCGAACAAACGGCTACGAACATCGAAACGAGCTTCAAGATATTCGTAGGCAGAGGTTACCTTTAGCTTACGGAAGAATGGAATATAGAAGTAAAAGACCACCGGTAAAATAGCAATAACCAGATATTGGCCAAGAATAAACGTCCAGTCGGTGGTGAATGCCTTGGCTGGAATTGACATAAAAGTAATCGAGCTTAGCGTGGTGGCGAATACACTAACACCTGCAGCCCAGCCAGGAATTCGGCCACCGCCACGGAAATAATCATCAGCCGTTTTCTGCCGCTTTGAAAAATAGACACCGACTAACATCATTGCCAGTAAATAACCGAAAAGAACAACGTAATTAAAGATGCCGAAAGAGTGAGTCATTATGGCACTTTCCTACTTATGGTTTTATTAGGATGAAGTAACTGTCTGAATTTTAAATTTTATAAATGATCAGACTGCGTGATGTTCAGACCAGAGGGCAGCCCCCATTAACCCAGCATCATGCTGATAGTGAGCGGAATAAACAGGAACATAGAATGCCGCAGGTAGTGTTGCGAGCTGCTTTTCCACCTGTATACGGTAACCCGGAGCAAGCCCGACGCTGCCGCCTAGCACGATACATTCGGTATCCAGCAGGGCTTTAAGATTGGCGATCAGTTGGCAAATCGCCTGTGCTGAACGCGCAAATAGTTGTTGTGCCTGCTCGTTGCCTTCTTGCGCCAAGGCAAAGATTTCACGGGCATTTTTGCCCAAAAGATCGTGCTGAGCCCCTGCTGCAATGGCGCGCCCGGAGGCTATAGCCTCAACGCAACCAACGCGTCCGCAACCACACATTGGGCCATTCGGATCGGCCTGAGTATGCCCAATATGGCCTGCGAAGGCATGAGGACCCGTTAGCAATTCGCCATTGATAACGATGCCACCACCTACTCCAGTGGAAACCGTAATAAACGTAACGTGTTTGAATTGATCTGACAGATAGCAATATTCTGCCCAGGCGGCAGCCTGCGCATCGTTGAGAACCACGCACGGCAACCCTGTGAGGCGTTCAACGGTTGCCTGCAACGGGAAATGATTCAGGCCACCGAGATTATCTGGATTTAGCGCGGTAAGAATTCCGTTATCAATAATACCTGTAGAGGCAATCGCCACTCGCTGTGCTTTCCCCTCATAGGCTGCAACCAAATCAGCCAAAGCCTGCTCCAGAGCTTGTGGCTTGGCATTAGCCGGAGTGGGAATTTCCGTGCGTAAAGAGATTTCATGCTGTGAGTTGATAAGCGCCGCGGCCAGTTTTGTGCCGCCGATATCAATGGCAAGTGTGTTCATCGTCTTCTCCGGCTTAGCGCTTAACAGCATCGCTGAACCACTGGCAAATATGTTCAATACGGGTGATGGCTGAACCAACAGTAACAGCCCATGCGCCATGATTGATAGCCTGTGATGCCAGCTCAGGGGAGTTGTAACGACCTTCAGCAATGACGCGGCAGCCAGCATCGCTTAACTCGGACACCATCATCAGATCCGGCCCTTCAGGCGTAACTGAAGTGGTGTACCCAGACATCGTTGTGCCAATGAACTCAACGCCTTTGTGTTTGCAATTGAGGCCTTCTTCTACCGTTGAGCTGTCTGCCATTGCCAGTAATCCATGATGGTGAATACGTGCAATCAGTTCATCAATGGCCACCGGGCGTGGGCGGAATGTTGCGTCAAAGGCAATAATATCGGCCCCGGCGTTTGCGAGCGCATCAACGTCATGCAAAAACGGAGTGATGCGCACAGCAGAATCTTCCAGGTCGCGTTTCATAATGCCAATAATTGGAACTGAAATAAGTGGCCGTACCGCTTCCAGATTGGCGATTCCTTCAATGCGGATGGCAACAGCCCCCGCAGATACGGCAGCCTGCGCCATTGCTGCCACGATATCGGGCCTGTCCATTGGGCTTCCGGGTACGGGCTGGCAGGAGACGATGAGCCCCCCACAATCACGCACGCTTTGTTCTAATTTTGTTAGTAGTGACATTCTGCTCCGCCTTGCAAATTCAAATGAAGTTTAACTCCAAAAAAGAATAGCGGATGGAGTATTACTATTTCAAGCTGCAAACGGGAAAAATGTGAGGAGGGTCATGCGCAAGGGGAGAAGGAACCGTCAGGAATTGAAGCGAGCAGAGAAGATTTTTAACCTGCAAGGCTGATTTGGAAAGCCAAATGGGTGTCTTTATTTTCAAAAAGAGCAAGGATTTCTGCCGGGATAATGAGTCCATAATTCAATCGCTTTATGGTTACTGCAATAAATATAATGAATAACTCAATAATTACCCTACTGATGAAAATTCGGTAATTCATATAATTTAAAAAAACTTGTAAAATAACACCATCCAGAAACATCCAAATCTATATATTGAATAGAAGATGAAATTACTTATATAATGATGCACAAAAAACTCATAACTGTCTCATTAATAATGAATAAAAAGCATCTATTGTTAGTAATTTGGGTGGTTTGCGTTGCTGCCATGTTGGGCTCATATTGGGAAAAAGATACTGTACGTATAAATGAAACTGTTGATTCATATATAAAAAGCATAAGTGAAAAAATAAATGTCAGTATTGTATTATGCGAAATGCTACGAAAACAGATGGAAATCAATTTACAATCTAACAATAGCTACAACACCATTTCAATGCCAAATAAGAACATTAACGCATCAGAGAATTGGCATTTTAAAATAACACCACACAAGAATATTTCCGGAGGGATGATTAGTGGACTTGGTGCTTATGAGAAGTTAAATCCTCAGACAAAAAATGAAGCAAATGCTGCAGCGTCTCTTAACATTGATGTAGGGGATGGTTACTTTACCAAATTATATTCATGGATTTACTATACCTCAAAAAACTCATTCGTCTATATAGCCCCTTATTCATCTAAAAAAGAGATTAGTACTTATTATTTTAATCCAGGTATGTATACCGATCCATTCTGGTATTTAATTACACCAGAAAACAATCCGAAGCGTGAGGTCAAAATCACAACTCCTTATATTGATATTGCTGGAAAGGGGCAGATATTAACGGTTACAGCACCTGTTTATAATAAAGATGAATTCACAGGGGCTATTTCTCTTGATCTCAACCTTAATTATATAAATAAAATAGTCAAGAATAATGACAATAATTATCATGTTACTGTATTTGATAAGAATCATAAAATTATAATTTCTAGTGATAATGATACATCCAATAACGCGATTTCCTCGATCGTTGAAACTAAAGGTGGAGTTTACTCTAACTATACCAACAAAGAGATATTGAGCGGTATACTCTATATTGAGCAATATACAACCTTACAAGAAAAAGTTATTAGAGTAATAACTCAAGCAGGATTACCAATAGGTATTATAACATTTATTGTTTTTTCTGTTATATTCCTTCAATCGTTTTCTCACTATAACTTTCTTTCTAAAAGATATATGCTTCGCGCGATGAGAAAAAATGAGTTCATACCTTTTGCACAAGCTATAATAGACACAAGAAACAATAAAATCATTGGTTGTGAGATACTTCTTCGATGGAAACATCCAACAATGGGACTCATCCCCCCAAATACATTTATTCCGGCGATGGAATCAAGTGGCATCATTATTAAGATAACGCATCAATTACTTGAAAATGTGCAAAAAATCTTACAAGACAAAGCACATAAACTGCCAAAAGATTTTCACTTATCAATTAATATCTCTCCTGAACATTTAGAAGATCCAGAACTAGTTACAAAAAGCAAATCATTCAAAGAAAGTTGTGATTCGATAACTACCATATTCGAAATAACAGAAAGAAACTTTAATACTGATGCTAAAATTGCGATAAAGGGCGCTGTGGCGCTTAAGAATCTCAATATACTTTTTGCTCTTGACGATTTTGGAACAGGGTATGCCACTCACCACTACCTCCAAAAATTCCCAGTAAGCTATATTAAAATTGACCGTAGTTTTATTAAAATGATTGGTCTTGATGCTATCTCTCACCATATTGTAGAAAATGTTGTCTCATTATCAAAATCACTGAATTTAAAAGTTATTGCGGAAGGTGTTGAAACTAAGGAACAGGCAAAATATTTGCATGATAACAACGTTGATTATCAACAAGGCTATTTGTATCACCGCCCAGTTCCTTTATCCGATTTTTTAGATACATTGGGGGCATAGGAGGGGTTTTACTTCGATATCGCAAAAGAATCGATTTCCGACAATTCCATATAATCGCCGGAAATCAAAAAATAATTTTCAAACTAAATCTTACGAGCTGGTTCTGATATTTTACAGCCTGACCAGAGCTTCCATGCTCAAAGCTAAGCTAATGTATCAATTTACTCTTAGGGATATTAGACGTCGAGATCTGCCATATCGCCTTTATCCTGCAACCAGTTACGACGATCTTCAGAACGCTTCTTCGCCAGCAACATATCCATGATTGCCATTGTTTTGTCGTTGTCTTCATCGTCAATGGTGAGCTGCACCAGGCGGCGAGTATTTGGATCAAGCGTGGTTTCACGTAATTGCAGTGGGTTCATCTCGCCCAGTCCTTTAAAGCGCTGCACGTTCGGTTTCCCTTTCTTACGCTTAAGCTGCTCAAGCACACCTGCTTTTTCTTCTTCATCCAGCGCGTAGTAAACCTCTTTACCGAGGTCGATACGGTAAAGCGGTGGCATCGCGACATAAACGTGACCACCGCGAACCAGCGAGCGGAAGTGGCGTACGAACAACGCGCACAGCAGCGTGGCGATATGTAAACCATCGGAGTCCGCATCCGCAAGGATACAAACTTTGCCGTAGCGCAGTTGGCTTAGATCTTCGCTGTCTGGGTCGATACCGATCGCGACAGAAATATCATGCACTTCTTGCGACGCCAGCACTTCATCCGACGAGACTTCCCAGGTGTTTAAGATCTTACCTTTGAGCGGCATGATCGCCTGGTATTCACGGTCACGAGCCTGTTTAGCAGAACCGCCAGCGGAATCCCCTTCCACCAGGAACAGTTCGGTGCGGCTTAAATCTTGTGCAGAACAGTCAGCCAGTTTGCCAGGCAATGCCGGGCCACTGGTCAGTTTCTTACGCACCACTTTTTTTGCGGCACGCATACGGCGCTGGGCGCTGGAAATAGCCAGCTCAGCGAGTTGTTCTGCAATCTGAATATTCTGGTTCAGCCACAGGCTGAAGGCATCTTTCACAACACCGGAAACGAAAGCAGCGCACTGACGCGATGACAGGCGTTCTTTGGTTTGCCCCGCGAACTGAGGATCCTGCATTTTAACGGAGAGCACGTAAGCGCAACGTTCCCAGATATCTTCCGCAGATAGCTTTACGCCGCGCGGCAGAATGTTGCGGTATTCGCAAAACTCGCGCATTGCATCAAGCAGACCCTGACGCAAACCGTTAACGTGCGTACCGCCTTGCATCGTTGGGATCAGGTTGACGTAGCTTTCCGTCAGCAGTTCGCCGCCTTCTGGCAGCCACAGCAGCGCCCAGTCTACTTGCTCAACGTCACCGGCAAAATTACCGACGAACGGTTTTTCAGGCAGCGTCGGCAGGCCGTTTACCGCTTCGCACAGATAGTCTTGCAGACCATCCTGATAACACCAGCGCTGCTCGGTGTTGTTCACTTTATCGGTAAAAGTGATCTCTACACCCGGGCAAAGTACCGCTTTGGCTTTCAGCAAATGGCTTAAACGAGAAACGGAGAAACGTGGACTGTCGAAGAACGATGCATCTGGCCAGAAGTGAACACTGGTGCCGGTATTGCGTTTGCCGCAGGTGCCGACCACCGCCAGTTCCTGGACTTTATCGCCGTTTTCAAACGCGATGCTGTAAACCTGCGCATCACGACGCACGGTGACTTCAACGCGTTTGGACAAGGCGTTAACGACAGAAATGCCCACGCCGTGCAGACCACCAGAGAACTGGTAGTTTTTGTTGGAGAATTTACCGCCCGCATGCAGGCGGCAAAGGATAAGCTCGACCGCCGGAACGCCCTCTTCCGGGTGGATATCTACCGGCATGCCGCGCCCGTCATCAATAACTTCTAATGACTGATCGGCATGGAGAATAACATCAACACGCTTCGCATGGCCTGCCAGCGCTTCATCCACGCTGTTATCAATGACTTCCTGGCCCAAATGGTTTGGACGGGTGGTGTCGGTGTACATCCCGGGGCGGCGGCGAACAGGCTCAAGCCCGGTGAGTACCTCAATGGCATCGGCGTTATAACTGGATTGCGTCATGGTTTATTCGTTCAGATAGCGAAACAGGAATCCGACATCAGGCCTTAGTGCAGGCCAAGAAAGTCGACGATCTGTGTGAAATAATCTTCGAAGCCTACAAAGGCGTGATTGCCACCGGATTCTACCGTCTGGCGACAGGGGGTGTAGTACGCAACCGCCTGGCGATAATCAAGCACTTCGTCACCCGTTTGTTGCAACAACCAGATGAGATCTGGCGAATCTAACGGGTCAACTTGCATGACTTTAAGATCGTAAATATGGCGAGACTCTAGCACATATTGCTGCCCAGTGTAGGGGTTCTCGTTGGTGCCGAGATAATCCACCAGCAGCTCAAAAGGCCGGACTGCCGGGTTTACCACTACCGCTGGGAGCGTAAAACATTGCGACAACCAGGTGGCGTAATAGCCGCCCAAAGACGAGCCAACTACACCTAACGGTTCGCCACCATGCTCCAGCACCAACGACTCCAGCAACTCTGCCGCATCGGCAGGATACGGTGGGAGTTCCGGTACAATCATATTGATATGAGGATGGTTCTGCGCAAGCCACGCTTTCAAACTCGTGGCCTTGGCTGAACGCGGCGAACTGTTGAAGCCGTGTAAGTAAAGTAGCGTTGACATCAATACCCTTCTGACGCGGTATCAGGGTTAAACACCGCACCCTTCAGGCGGCAAACCTCCGTGGTCACCTCACCGTTTGGATGAAGTTCCAGCCAACGCCAACCCGGCTCGATGGTATCGAGTGTGAAGTTGGAGCAGTGAGGTTTGAATTGCACGCAAGTCGAAGGTGTTGCCAGCATACGTCGACCATTCCAGTCGAGATCTAACTCCTGATGAATATGCCCACATACCAGAGTTTTCACTTTTGGGAATTTTTGCAGCACGTTATCAAGCTCAGCGGCATTGCGCAGGCTATGTTGATCCAGCCAACTACAGCCCGCAGGGACTGGATGATGATGCAACAGCAATAGAGTATGGCGTTCAGGCGCACCAGCGAGTTTGCGCTCTAGCCAGTCGAGCTGATAGTCGCTCAATTCACCATGTGGAACACCAAATACCTGGCTGTCCAGCAACAAAATCTGCCAGCTATCGCCTAAGAAAACTTGTTTAGCCGGGGAAATTCCGGCTTCCAGCAACGAGCTGAACATCGCCGGTTGGAAATCGTGATTACCAGGGAGCCAAACGCAGGGCGCAGGAATCTCCGCGATGCCTTCAACAAAGTGTTGGTAGGCTTGCGCACTGTGATCCTGGGCCAAATCCCCAGTTGCAACGATAAGGTCATAATGACGCTGCTCAGCGAGGATGGCGTCAATAACAGCCTGATAACTCATCCAGGTATTGATACCAAGCAGCGTTTCGTTCTTTCCAGAGAACAGGTGGGTATCTGTAATTTGCAAGATCCTGATCTGGCCCCCACCGGCCACAGGAAGATTTAACAGGCTTTCCAAATGGTGTCCTTAGGTTTCACCCTCACTAACAAACCGGAACCGCCATCGCTCCATGCGCCAAACAATAACGCAGCCAATCGGCTAGAAACTGGTTAATTTGATGCTTTTCGTCGCGTTGATGCAACTTTTTATTAGGATAATCATAACGCGCTTTGAAGCGAAAGATCTGCTGACTTGAACACACTTCCGCGACCATCGCGTCATGATATAGCCTCACAGACATCGATGGTAGGCTCCAATAGCTCACAGCTGGGGCCGTTTGTTCGATTTGCACAAGAGTTGTATAACGTGTCGACTCAATAATAGTGAGCCGATATTGGGCGCTACTGACCTGGTAAGTGACTTTTTCACCTACCTCATCATTACGAGGAAGCAGACGTCGTAGTTGTGCGAAATTGGTTTCGCACAGACGCATCATTTCCGGGAAGTCAGGTGTGTAGCGCTTCATGTTTAGTTGTTCCACTCGGCTCTTAATTTCTCATGATGCAATTGCAGCCAAAGCAGTGCGATGACTGAAGCTGCGTTATCGATTTTCCCTTCTTCTACTAACTGATAAGCCTGTTCCCGGCTCACGACATGAACACGAATATCTTCGTTTTCATCTGCCAGACCATGTATACCCTGCGCGTTCGAAGCATCCACTTCCCCCACCAGGATAGATAAACGTTCGCTGGTCCCACCCGGGCTTGCAAGGTAGTTGATAACAGGTTTTGTTCGACCTACTACCAGACCCGCTTCTTCGATTGCTTCACGGCGCGCAACGTCTTCGACGCTTTCACCTTCTTCAATCATTCCTGCAACCAGTTCGAGCAGCCATGGGCTCTCACTTGTGTCATAGGCAGCAATCCGAATCTGCTCTATCAATACAACTTCGTCTCGCACAGGGTCATAGGGTAGCAGTACTGCAGCATGCCCGCGTTCTAAAATTTCACGCCGAACTTCACCACTCATTTCGCCATTAAACAGGCGATGGCGGAAGCGATAAAGATCTAGCGAAAAAAAACCGCTATAAAGCGTTTCCCGTGCAATAATTTCAACATCGTTTTTACCTAACGTGACAAGTTGATCTTTTTGCTTAGTCATAGTGGTTTCCTGATATTTTTATGGTCATGAAATGTGCGATTTAAGTCTGTATGACTGCCGTTTCATTTCCTATGATGGTAGATTGATGAAAATTAAGGGCAGATGGCACATTACGCCAAGCTCCCCAGCTGGCAGACTCTGCTAGAATCGGCGATCATTTTCGGCTCTTGTCAGCGCTAACAAACAATTTCTGCTTCACAACAAGGAATGCAAATGAAGAAACTGCTCCCAATTCTTATCGGTCTGAGCCTAACGGGTTTCAGTGCCATGAGCCAGGCAGAAAACCTGATGCAGGTTTATCAGCAGGCACGTTTAAGCAACCCGGACTTGCGTAAATCCGCTGCTGACCGTGATGCCGCATTCGAAAAAATCAACGAAGCACGTAGTCCATTACTGCCACAGCTAGGCCTTGGTGCTGATTATGAATACAGCAATGGCTTCCGTGATTCGAATGGCATCGACTCCAATACGACCAGTGCCTCTTTGCAATTAACGCAAACTATTTTTGATATGTCGAAATGGCGTGCGCTAACCCTGCAAGAAAAATCTGCTGGTATTCAGGACGTCACTTATCAGACAGATCAGCAAACGCTGATCCTGAATACAGCGACCGCCTATTTCAATGTGTTGAGTGCCATTGACGCCCTCTCCTACACAGAAGCACAGAAACAGGCTATTTATCGCCAGTTAGATCAAACTACTCAGCGCTTTAACGTAGGCCTGGTAGCCATCACAGACGTTCAGAACGCCCGTGCACAATACGATAACGTATTAGCGAACGAAGTGACTGCACGGAATAATCTGGATAACGCGGTAGAAACGCTGCGCCAGGTCACCGGTAACTACTATCCTTCTCTGGCTTCGCTGAATGTTGATGGCTTCAAAACCAACAAGCCTGACGCGGTGAATAACCTGCTGAAAGAAGCAGAAAAGCGTAACCTGGCATTGTTACAGGCACGTCTGTCTCAGGACCTGGCGCGCGAGCAAATTCGTTACGCTGAAACTGGCCATATGCCAACCGTGGGCTTAACCGCTTCGACAGGTGTTTCTGATACTGACTACAGCGGCTCTAAAACCACCAGCCAGGCGTACGATGATAAGGGTGTTGGTCAGAATAAAATCGGGCTGAATTTCTCTCTACCATTGTATAGCGGCGGTTCTGTAACTTCTCAGGTGAAACAAGCGCAATACAACTTTGTAGGCGCAAGTGAGCAACTGGAAAGTGCACATCGTAGCGTGGTGCAAACAGTTCGTTCTTCGTTTAACAACGTTAACGCCTCTATCAGTACCATCAACGCTTATAAACAAGCGGTTGTCTCTGCCCAAAGCTCTTTAGATGCAATGGAAGCAGGATACTCCGTAGGTACACGTACCATCGTTGATGTGTTGGATGCGACGACTACGCTGTATAACGCAAAACAACAGCTCTCTAGTGCTCGTTATAACTACCTGATCAACCAGCTGAATATTAAATCAGCTCTGGGTACGCTTAACGAACAAGATCTGATTGCGTTGAACGGCACATTAGGCAAACCAGTACCAACTACTGCCGAAAGCGTCGCGCCAGAAACGCCAGACCAGAATGCTCGCGCAGATGGTTACTCCGCTGATACAGCCGCAACCACTGAGACGGCAACACCAGCAAAAGCCACTCCGGTCTCTGCAACAAACAAAAAATCAGCTAACCCATTCGGTAACTGATCAGGTATTTCGGGGGCATGACAACATGCCCTCGTCACAACTTACGCACGTGAACGTAAGGCAAAGTAAAGATCTCCCTCCAAACAGCCGTCATCGCTTTAATTTCAACCATTCATCCCCTATTCTAAACGCAATATTAGCTTCATTCCTTTGGGCTCAGGACAGAACAATGAAACGGACAAAAATCATAAATCACGCATCGTTCCGCAAAAGCTGGAACGCTCGCCATTTAACGCCGGTCGCACTGGCCGTTACCGCTGTGTTTATGCTTGCCGGTTGCGAACAAAATGACGAAACAGTTTCCATGTATCAAAACGCGGATGACTGCTCGCAGGCCAACCCTGGCAAAAGTGCTGAATGTACTACTGCCTTTAACAACGCGCTGAAAGAAGCAGAACGTACCGCACCGAAATACGCTTCGCGCGAAGAATGTATTGCTGAGTTTGGTGAAGGCCAATGTCAGCAAGCCCCTGCACAAGCCAGTATGGCTGGTGAACAAGCTCAGGCTCAGCCACAACAAAGTGGCAGCTTCTGGATGCCGTTGATGGCAGGCTACATGATGGGTCGCCTGATGGGCGGCGGTGCGGGTTTCGCACAGCAACCGTTGTTTAGCTCTAAAAATCCAGCGAGCCCGGCTTACGGTAAATATGCTGATGCCTCCGGCAAAAGCTATGGTGCAGCCACACCAGGCCGTACGACTACAGTTCCAAAAACTGCCATGGCACCAAAACCTGCAACCACCAGTACAGTGACTCGTGGCGGTTTCGGTGACTCAGTTGCCAAACAATCAACTATGCAGCGCAGTAACAGCGCAACAGGTTCTTCTCGCTCCATGGGTGGCTAAGAAATTATGGAAAGAATTGCGATTACTGAGCGCCCGGATTGGCGCGAGAAAGCCACTGAATACGGTTTTAACTTTCACACCATGTATGGCGAGCCGTACTGGTGTGAAGACGCATATTACAAGCTAACGCTCGCTCAAGTTGAACGCCTGGAAGAAGTCACCGCTGAACTGCACCAGATGTGTCTGAAAGTTGTCGAAAAAGTGGTGAGCAGTGATGAGCTGCTGGCCAAATTCCGCATCCCGAAACACACCTGGGAATTTGTGCGCCAGTCCTGGCGTTCGCAGCAGCCGTCTCTCTACTCCCGTCTGGATATCGCGTGGGATGGCGTGGGTGAACCTAAGCTCCTGGAAAATAACGCCGATACCCCAACTTCGTTATACGAAGCGGCATTCTTCCAGTGGATCTGGCTTGAAGACCAAGTTCAGGCAGGGAATCTGCCTGAAGGAAGCGATCAGTTCAACAGCCTGCAAGAGAAGCTGATTGAACGTTTTGCTGAATTAAAACAGCAACACGGCTTCAATCTGGTGCATTTCGCCTGCTGCCAAGACACCACAGAAGATCGCGGCACGGTTCAGTATTTGCAAGATTGTGCAGCTGAAGCAGAAGTGGCGAGCGAATTCGTCTACATGGAAGATATCGGTCTGGGCGAGAGAGGCCAGTTCACCGATTTGCAGGATCAGGTTATCAGTAACCTATTCAAGCTCTATCCATGGGAATTCATGCTGCGTGAAGTGTTCTCCACCAAACTCGAAGATGCTGGCGTTCGCTGGCTGGAGCCTGCCTGGAAGAGCATTATCTCCAACAAGGCATTGCTGCCAATGCTGTGGGAAATGTTCCCGGATCATCCAAACTTGCTGCCTGCTTATTTCGCCGAAGATAACTATCCGGCGATGGATAAATACGTGGTGAAGCCAATCTTCTCCCGGGAAGGTGCAAATGTGAAGATCATCGAAAACGGCGAAGAAATTGCCCGTGTCGATGGCCCTTACGGTGAAGAAGGCATGATCGTGCAGGAATTCTATCAGTTGCCTAAATTTGGCGACAGTTATGTGCTGATCGGTAGCTGGCTTATCAACGATCAACCTGCAGGTATTGGCATTCGTGAAGATCGCGAGCTGATCACTCAGGATCTTTCGCGCTTCTATCCGCATGTGTTTGTAGAGTAAATATTAAAATACTCGAAACTAGCATCATATTCTTACCCTAAATAATTCAGCTTGCAGGTAGACGGCAAGAGAACAAATCCCCAGGAGCTTACATGAGTAAGTGACTGGGGTGAGTGAGCGCAGCCAACACCTCTGCAAGTTGAAGTATGACGGGTAAGTTAGCCAATCTGCACAGAAAGCATACTCAACGATCCCATCTCAATACCGTCTGTCGGCAGTGTAACTGGCTCTTTACCATCCCATGCCCCGAGAACATATAACAGTGGCAGGTAGTGATCCGCTGTTGGGTTAGATAACGATCCACCTTCATGTTCCAGGTAGTTAACCAATGGGTGTTCGGCTACCGGCCCAAGCCAGGTGAGATTGTCTTTAACGTATTGGTTAAATGATTCTGCCCACGGATATGGCGTGTTTTCACCGTGCCAGCGCGCAGTTCTCAGGTTATGAACCACGTTACCACTGGCAATGAGCATGATGCCCTGATCGCGCAATGTCGCCAGCTTGCGGCCTATTTCAAAATGCCAGTCCGCCGGTTTCGTGCTGTCGATACTGAGTTGCACCATTGGAATATCGGCATTAGGGTACATCTTAATAAGTACACCCCAGGAGCCGTGGTCAAACCCCCAGGCTTCTTTGTCTTGCATCACCGGAACGGGGGCCATCAAATCGACCAACTGTTGTGCTAGCTCAGGGGAACCCGGTGCCGGATAATGAGTATCGTAGAGAGCCTGTGGGAAACCACCAAAATCATGGATAGTTTTTGGCGTTTCCATTGCCGTAACACCCGTGCCTTTAGTGAACCAGTGCGCAGATATCACCACAATAGCTTTTGGGCGCGGTAACGTCTCTCCCAAATGGCGCCAGGCTTGGGTATATTGGTTATCTTCCAGCACGTTCATTGGGCTACCGTGTCCGAGGAAGAGCGCAGGCATTCGTTGAGTTGTCATGGTGGTGTCCTTTAATCGGGTCATTCAGTTTATGAAAACTACAGTACGCGCTTTTACGCTATGAAGAACTCAGATAAGAATGATGAAGATCTTCAGGAAATTTGAATGTAAGCGATGTGTAAAGCTTCTCAACTGGCTCTCGATTTTTATCACATCGCCCATTAATATGAATGAGAATCATTATCAAAAGGAGTGATAAATGTCAGTACCCTTGATCCTGACCCTATTAGCAGGGGGAGCCACTTTCATTGGTGCTTTTCTTGGCGTGCTCGGCCAGAAGCCATCAAACCGTGTGCTGGCATTTTCCCTCGGCTTTGCAGCGGGCATTATGCTGCTTATCTCTTTAATGGAGATGCTGCCTGCCGCACTCCATACCGAGGGAATGTCGCCGGTACTGGGTTATGGCATGTTTATGCTGGGTTTGCTGGGCTACTTCGCACTCGATCGCGCCCTGCCCCATGCGCATCCGCAAGATTTGATGGACAGCAAGCCACAGCCGCGTAATTTACGCCGCACCGCATTGCTGCTGACGCTGGGTATTAGCCTGCACAACTTCCCTGAAGGGGTAGCAACGTTTGTAACTGCCAGTAGTAACCTGGAATTAGGGATGGGGATTGCGCTCGCAGTAGCATTGCACAATATTCCTGAAGGTTTGGCCGTGGCTGGCCCGGTCTACGCGGCTACGGGTTCAAAACGCAAAGCCATCTTCTGGGCAGGGATTTCGGGACTTGCGGAAATTCTCGGTGGTGTCCTCGCCTGGCTGATTTTAGGCCCGATGATTTCGCCAGTTTTAATGGCTGCCATTATGGCCGCCGTAGCAGGCATTATGGTGGCATTGTCAGTTGATGAACTAATGCCACTCGCTAAAGAAATCGATCCACATAACAATCCAAGTTACGGTGTGCTTTGCGGTATGGCGGTGATGGGGTTTAGCCTGACGCTGCTGCAAAGCAACGGAATCGGCTAAAAAAGAAGCCCGGTGTAATAACCGGGCTTTTTTTTTAGCTCGCTAGTTAGCTTGCTTTGCGTTCGTGAGACTGGCGGTATTCCACCAGGTCTTCAATCGTTACAACAGCCATATTGTGCTGGCGAGCAAAGGTGATGCACTCAGGTGCACGCGCCATGGTGCCATCATCGTTGGTCAGTTCACACAAAACACCAGCCGGTTTAAAACCAGCAAGCGTTACCAAATCAATGGTTGCTTCAGTGTGACCACCACGAGTTAACACGCCACCAGGCTGAGCACGCAGCGGGAACACATGGCCCGGGCGGTTCAGGTCGCTTGGTTTTGCGCCATCAGCAATCGCGGCACGCACAGTCGTAATACGGTCTGCAGCAGAAACACCGGTAGTTACACCACTTGCAGCTTCGATAGTCACAGTAAACCCGGTGCCATAAGCACTGGTGTTATTCTCAACCATCATTGGCAATTCGAGTTGTTTACGGCGTTCTTCAGTCAGGCACAGGCAAACAATACCGCTACCGTGGCGAATGGTCAGAGCCATTTGCTCAACGGTCATGGTTTCCGCAGGGAAAATCATGTCACCTTCGTTCTCGCGATCTTCATCGTCAAGAACCATAACCCCGCGGCCTTCACGTAGTGCTTCAAGAGCGTGTTCTACGCGCTGTGTAGGGGTGCCAAATGCAGAAAGGAGCGTCTGATTCATGGTAAAAAAACCTCATTAAAATTATGGTTACCAGAATCAGGGCAGTCTTAGGAGCTATAAAAATAACGTGAGCAGGCTTAAAAGCTTGAGCTTAGTCGTTACTCTCTCCCATCCGGACTATAACCGTCGGCTCCGGAATTACACCGGATCTGCTGACCTCCAGATTGCTCTGGAGCGCTCGCGGGCTTTCAGCGTTCGCTGATTTACCGCCGGTGGGGAGTTACACCCCGCCCTGAGAATAAGCAGACTTACTATAACGCCGATGATTTTCTCTGGCAACGGCAAACCTTATAACATTTCGGGTTTCTAACCTGCCATGCAGGCATTACAATTAAGGCAGACAATCCCGTAAGATTATGGAAGCCGCTATGATTGACCCGAAAAAAATTGAACAGATCGCACGCCAGGTCCACGAGTCAATGCCGAAAGGGATTCGTGAATTCGGGGATGATGTCGAGAAAAAAGTTCGCCAGGTTTTGCAGTCGCAGTTAACTCGCCTGGACTTGGTGAGCCGTGAAGAGTTTGATGTGCAGACTCAAGTGCTACTGCGCACCCGAGAAAAACTGGCTTTACTGGAGCAGCGTTTAACCGAGCTTGAGAATCGTAGCGTTCAGGCACCGGAAGTTACTCCTCCAACTGAACCGCAGATGTAAAAATTCGCTCCCTTTTCATCAGGGAGCGTATTCCTGATTCTCATCCCTTGATTAATTCGCATAATTAGTTGCGAAACTTCTGAATATTAGCTTCGTTTGCCTCAGAAAAGATTGACCCGCGCCTTTCCAAGGCTATATTTTCCCAGTACTCATTCGCATCGTAATTTTATAATTCACATTATTTATGTATTAAATTAATTTATAACTTATGCGAATATTATAAAAAGGGAAATTTCCACTCATGAATTTACTTACGTATGACTACAGCCCTTTTTTATGTGCCTTCACCATATTAATTCTTCTGGGTATTGCTGAGCTTATTTCACTTCTTTTAGGATGGTATTTATCGGGCGCGCTGGATGCTCATTTTGAGCACATCCATATCAGTACTCATGAATCCCCGGCTATACAATTTTTAGACTATCTGAACGTAGGTCGAATCCCCCTTATGGTCGTACTATGCCTTGTACTGGGATGTTTTGGGCTTATCGGCGTCTGTAGTCAATACTGTATAATCACATTCTTCGGCTCCCCTCTCTCGCCCTTTTTAGTTTCTATTTTCAGCCTGATACTCACATGTCCTTTGGTCCATACTTTGGGCATAAAACTGGCCCCTTGGTTACCACATGATGAAAGCAGCGCAGTTTCAGAAGAAAGTTTTATAGGATGCCTGGCATTCGTTACCGGCTCCCTCGCCATTGCAGGTAAACCTTGCGAAGCAAGGCTGAAAGATAAATTTGGGCAGATACATTATTTACTTGTTGAACCTGAAGAAGGAACCCAACTGCATTCAGGAGACAGAATAATCATTATTGAACGTTTAACGAGCACACGCTATTTGGCCGAGAAAAACCCCTGGCCTGATATTTTAATTTAGAAAAGGAAGAGATATGTTTGAAGGAATAAATTCCATGCCCTTGTGGCTTGTTACTGCCATCAGTGTCGTGGTCACGCTTTTTATAATCGGTTTGATCTTTGCCCGATTATATAACCGCGCTTCTGCGGAACAGGCATTTGTCAGAACCGGGCTTGGCGGTCTTAAAGTTGTGATGAGCGGGGGAGCCATTACGCTGCCTGTTTTCCATGAAATCATCGTCATTAATATGAACACCCTAAAGCTTGAAGTTAGCCGGGCGATGAAAGACAGCTTAATTACCAAAGATCGCATGCGTGTCGATGTCGTGGTTGCATTCTTTGTTCGAGTCAAACCGACAAAAGAAGGTATTGCCACCGCTGCTCAGACATTAGGTCAACGCACACTTTCTCCCGAAGATTTACGCATTCTGGTAGAAGATAAATTCGTCGATGCGCTGCGAGCTACCGCTGCGCAAATGACGATGCATGAACTCCAGGACACCCGCGAAAACTTTGTCCAGGGCGTTCAGAACACTGTTGCAGAAGACCTTACCAAAAACGGTCTGGAGTTAGAAAGTGTATCCCTGACTAACTTCAACCAAACTGAGAAAGAACATTTTAATCCTAATAATGCCTTTGATGCCGAAGGCCTGACCAAGCTCACTCAAGAAACAGAACGCAGGCGCCGAGAAAGAAACGAAGTCGAGCAGGATGTTGAAGTCGCTGTACGCGAGAAAAACCGTGACGCATTGTCACGTAAGCTCGAAATTACGCAGCAAGAATCTTTTATGTCGCTCGAACAAGAACAGCAGATTAAAACCCGTACAGCTGAGCAAAACGCTAAAATCGCGGTGTTCGAAGCCGAGCGTCATCGGGAAGCGGAGCAAAGCCGTATTCTCTCTGAACGCCAGATCCAGGAAAGTGAAATCGAAAGAGAGCAGATGGTTCGGACTCGTAAGGTTGAAGCCGAACGAGAAATTCGTATCAAAGAGATTGACCAACAGCAAGTCACCGAAATTGCGCAACAAAATAAAGCGATCGCTATTGCAGGCAAATCAGAACAGCAATCCCAGGCAGAGGCACGAGCCAACGATGCCCGTTCGGAAGCCGTGAGATCGGAACAAAATGTGGTTACAACCAAAGAAACCGCGATAGCGGACCGTGCAAAGCAAGTGGCATTGATTGCAGCAGCTCAAGATGCGGAAACTAAAGCTGTGGAACTGACTGTTCGCGCAAGAGCTGAGAAAGATGCGGCAGAAATGCAGGCTGCAGCTATTGTTGAACTGGCAGAAGCTGCACGTAAAAAAGGCCTCGCGGAAGCGGAGGCTCAGCGCGCACTTAACGATGCTATCAACGTGCTTTCCGATGAGCAGACCAGCCTCAAGTTCAAACTGGCGCTGCTGCAATCCCTGCCAGCTGTCATTGAAAAATCTGTTGAACCGATGAAAGCTATCGAAGGTATTAAGATCATTCAGGTTGATGGCTTGAACCGTGGCGGCGCAGTCAACGAAACCTCTAGCGGTGGTATTGGGGGTGGAAATCTGGCTGAACAAGCGTTGTCTGCAGCGTTAGCCTACCGCACTCAAGCTCCGTTAATTGATTCTTTACTCAATGAAATTGGTCTTTCCGGCGGATCACTTTCTGGACTGAGCGAACCATTGAAAGCCCTGGAAAAAAGAGCACAGCCCGCATTGATTGCAGATGTAGATAAGAACTTACATGTTGAAAGGAAAGAACAATCCGACAACAGAGAGCTTGAGTCCCTGCCGGTAGTGGCAGAGTAACCCTTACGCTAGCTGGAATAGTAAAGTCTACAGTTCTGGCAAAAATGCCCCGGTTATTGTTACCGGGGCATTTTTTTAGTGGCAATTACTGACCACTATCTTTTTGAATCTTCTTAATAATGTTCGTGGTTGAACAACCATCTTCAAAATTCAGCACCATCACTTCACCACCGTTGGCCCAGACCTCTTTACTCCCGGCAATATCATCCGGTTTGTAATCGCCACCTTTGACCAGCAGGTCAGGCAAGATCTCGCCAATCAAGCGTTGCGGAGTGTCTTCTTCAAACAACACAACCCAATCCACTGCTTCCAGCGCCGCTAACACGATCATGCGTTGATCCTGCGGGTTCACCGGACGGGTTTCCCCTTTCAGGCGCCTGGTTGAAGCATCGCTATTTGCCGCAACAATCAGACGGTCACCGAGCTTACGTGCATTCGCCAGATACGAAACATGGCCTGCATGGAGAATGTCGAATACGCCATTAGTCATCACGACTTTCTCACCACGCTTACGTGCGTTAGCCACAGCCACTTTCAGCTCTGCTTCGGTCATAACGCCAAAGCCTGAGTCAGCACGCCCACGCACAGCGTTTTCCAGCTCAATTGGCGAAACGGTAGAAGTACCCAGTTTGCCAACAACTACACCTGCTGCCGCATTGGCAAAGTAGCATGCTTCTTCCAGCGAATTACCCGCAGCAAGCGTTGCCGCCAGCACACCAATTACCGTATCACCCGCACCGGTCACATCGTAAACTTCCTGCGCCTGCGTCGGCAGATGGAACGGTTCAATACCCGGTTGCAGTAGCGTCATGCCGTGTTCGGAACGAGTAATCAGCAAAGCGGAAAGATCGTATTCAGCGATTAGCTTCATACCACGTTCCACCAGCTCTTCGTCGTTCTTACACTTGCCAACAACCGCTTCAAATTCAGAGAGATTTGGCGTCAACAACGTAGCACCGCGATAGCGATTAAAGTCTGTGCCTTTCGGATCAATCAGCACTGGCACATTGGCCGCACGCGCAAGGCTAATCATATGCTGAACGCTTGCCAGCGCGCCTTTTGCGTAGTCAGAAAGCACCAGCGCGCCAATATGTGGCAAAGCCTGGCTAATACGCTCGTGCAAAGGTTCCGGGTCAACGCCTTCAAAGCCTTCTTCAAAATCGAGGCGAATCAGCTGTTGGTTGCGGGAAAGTACACGCAGTTTGGTGATTGTCGGATGAGTCGGGACCGAAACGAAATCGCACTTAACGTTCACACCGGCCAGCGTCTGGCTGAGCGCGCGTGCAGCATCGTCGATGCCCGTCAGGCCAACCAGGCGTGAATTTGCACCCAGCGAAGCAATATTCATTGCCACGTTAGCCGCGCCGCCAGGGCGTTCTTCAATATTCTCGACTTTCACCACTGGCACCGGAGCTTCCGGGGAGATGCGGCTAGTAGGGCCATACCAGTAGCGATCCAGCATCACATCACCAACTACCATGACGCCTGCACGGCTGTATTCGGGCAGCGTTACTTTCATTCCTGACTCTCCAGAGAGGGATAAAATTTTGTCGCGGATAATATCACAATTAATCTTATGCGCGTGTTTGCGACTCACTCAGCCATTTGTGCCAGCTTGTTAATACCTGCTCGCGCTCTTGAGTGAATGTATCCATTGCCACGTTTCCAGGCAGCTCTTGCAATGCCAGGTGATGAAGTTCATCGCGCAACGTGACATAAGCATGCGTCAGCGCTTTCGCTTCGTCATCACTCATGATGTCGTTTTGCGCCATTAATTCCAGAATGCGCACATTGTCAGACCAACGCGTCAATTTTGGAGCCTGCGCCGCATAACGTAAAACCAGATATTGAGTGATAAATTCGATATCGGTAATACCACCTTCATCGGCTTTAATATCAAAGCGTTCACGGGTTTTCCCTCCCAGATGCGCACGCATTTTTTCGCGCATTTCACGCACTTCGGTCTGGAGTTTTTGACCTTCACGCGGCACACATAAGATCTTGCGGCGAATTGCATCGAATTCCTGCTTAAGCAGCGGATCGCCATAGACAATACGTGCGCGCACCAGGGCCTGGTGCTCCCAGGTCCAGGCTTCATTTTGCTGATAATCAGCGAAAGCTTCGGCGGTAGTCACCAGCATGCCAGCGGCACCCGACGGGCGCAAACGCGCGTCGACTTCATACAAAATGCCCGATGAAGTTCGTGTGCTAAACAGGTGCATAACGCGTTGCGCGAGGCGCAAATAGAACTGGCGACCGTCAATTTCACGCTCACCATCAGTCATCACATCCGACGGGCAATCGTGCAGGAATACAAGATCCAAATCGGAACTGTAGCCGAGTTCCCAGCCACCGAGTTTGCCATAACCGACCACCGCAAACCCGCGCCCTTCACGGTTCTGTAAGTGTTTTGGCTGGCCGTATCGTAAAACCATTTGCGCCCAGGCTTGCTGGACGACAGCATCGATCATCGCTTCTGCAAGCCAGGTCAGATGATCACTGACTTTCATCACCGGCAACGTGCCCGTAATGTCAGCCGCCGCCACACGTAGCAGCTGCGCCTGTTTAAACTGGCGCAACGCTTCCAACTGTTGTTCTTCATCGTCATCAGGAACGCGCAGCAAATACTGGCGCAGTTCATCACGATAGGCGTCGGTGGCGGTCGGTTGGTAAAGCGTATTCGGGTCTAGCAATTCATCCAGCAGCAGCGGATAACGTGCCAGTTGACTGGCAATCATTGGCGACGCAGCACACAGCGTGATCAGGTGCTTCAGCGCTCCCGGATATTCCGTCAGCAGCTCAAGATAGGTGGTGCGTGTGACAATGCCGAGTAACAGCGGGGTTAAGCGCGACAACGGCAACGGCGCATCGCTGCGGGAACAAGCCTCGCACAGCAGGCGCGGCATCAGTTGATCCAGCACCTGGCGGCCACGCGGGCCAATGGTGCGCTTGTCAGTGTCCTGGCGGAAATCACTTACCAGACGCAGAACTTCGCCACGCGCTTGCGGCGTTAAATGCTCCAACACTGGCGTATTCTCATCAGCGTCCAATGCGTCCTGCCACAACTCACGCCAAGCTTCAGAGAGTTTATCCTCGCCCGGTTCAGGTTCATCATCGCCAATCAGCTCGTTAAATACCTGGCGCACCGCATTCATATGCTGTTGCAGCGTTTCTTGCAGTTCATCCCAGGTTTGCGCGTTCATGCCCCATGCAAGGCGAGCGCGGTTCAGCTCATCCCCAGGCAGCGTCTGAGTTTGTTCGTCATTGATGCTTTGCAGCAGGTTTTCGAGGCGGCGAAGATATAAATAGGCCTCATTCAGTTTGACGGCATCGCCTTCTGGCAGCAGGTGCAAATGTTGAATAGCTTTAAGGGTCGGCAGCAACGAACGTGACTGCAAAGAGGGCTCGCGGCCGCCACGAATCAGCTGGAATACCTGAACGATAAACTCGGTTTCGCGAATGCCGCCCGCGCCAAGTTTAATGTTATCGGTCAACCCACGGCGGCGGACTTCACGGGCGATCATCCCTTTCATGTTTCGCAAGGATTGGATCACACTGAAATCGATATAACGGCGGAAGACAAAAGGCCGCAGCATGTTGCGCAGCTCCTGACTCCACACATCGTCGTTATCGCCCATGATACGAGCTTTAACCATCGCGTAGCGTTCCCAGTCACGGCCTTGTTCCTGGTAATAATCTTCTAATGCGGCGTAGCTCACCACCAACGGGCCGCTGTCGCCAAACGGACGCAGGCGCATATCGACGCGATAAACAAAGCCGTCTTGTGTCGGTTGGTCGAGGACTTTAATCAGGCGCTGGCCGAGGCGTGTGAAGAACTGGGCGTTGTCCAGTTCACGGCGCCCACCCAGGGTAGAACCGTTTTCCGGCCAGGCAAAAATCAGGTCGATATCCGAGGAGAAGTTCAGCTCACCGCCGCCAAGTTTGCCCATACCAAGAATCATCAGCGGTTGTGCGACACCCGCCTGGTTACACGGCGTGCCCCATTCGCGGCAGCATGCGGCATAGAGCCAGTCACGGGCGGCGATAATCAGCGTTTCTGCCAACGCACTCAGTTGCTGGAGAGAGCTTTCAGTCGGCATCTGTTGCAATGCCTGCGACCAGGCAATTCTCACCATCATGCGGCGGCGAAACAGGCGCAGCGCGGTCATTAACGCAGGTTCACTGTCGACGCTCTGCAACTCTTGCTGCAGCCAGGCCGCGTAGTGCTGCCATTCGTCGGCAAGCGGCGCTGAGTGCTGTAATTCCTCGAACCATGCGGGGTGAGCTGCCATGCTGTCACAAACAAAATCACTAAACGCCAGCACAGCCTGAGCCTCAGGGCTTAGCGTCTGGCGGTCAATCTCTTGTGGCAGACGCGCCAGCGCCGCCTGCAAATGCTGCTGTAATAGTGGCGCTTGCGACATCATGGTCGTATCCCTTGTTAACAGTATCCCCTAAATAATTCGAGTTGCAGGTAGGCGGCAAGGGAACTAATCCCCAGGAACTTACAAGAGTAAGTGACTGGGGTGAGTTCCTGCGGCCAACAACCCTGCGACTCGAAGTATGACGGGGATTATTTTCCGCTATGCAGCCAGAATGGGGCCTGCGCAATAGCTTCATTACGATAATGTTCGATTTCTACTTGTTGGCGCGTCGCAATGGCATGACGCAGCCCTTGCCAGTTGTCCAACCACGGTTGCGTTTTCGCATCTTCATAAACGCCTGCCAGCAGACGGATAGAGCCAGTTTCACGCGCCAGACGCGGCAGTTGATCAGCATAGCTGTCACCTAACGGGCGCTGGAAAGTTTCTTTCAGTTCTGCGGCGTGGCGCGAAAGATGAGTATCCGCAAAACGCTTAAACGAACCCGCCAGTTTGACGTTAACTTTTTCGTCGGTGAATTTCTGCCATTGACGCCCTACCAACCACTCGGTCAGCGCCAGTTTGGCCTGGCTACTTTCGGCGCTGAAAGCCAGCTCCTGCGCTTTAAGGTCAGAGGCCAGCATGGTTTCGTAAGTTGCGACCAGTTCACGAACTTGCGTACTCGCCTTGCGTGGAATAATGCCGCCAAACAGCGCCAGTGCGTAGCGCACAAGGCCAACCGCTTCCAGAACCTGTGCTTTCGCTTTGCCGTTACCACGCAACCACAGCTCTTCATGGTATTGCCAGTGGCTAAGCGCCAGTTCCAGTGAACCTTCCAGTCCTTGTTCAACCGTCGCTTTCGGGGGAACGCGTAATACCGTTAACGGCTTAATTTCTCTTTCCATATTTCCCTGCACCAGATGGTATCCACGCGCGGCTTTGCTCAGGCTGCCCTGACGTAAACCCGGTTGAGCAACCAGTTGCTTCGCAAAGGCTAAAACGTCTGCCGTCTCGCCTTCGAGTAATTCCAGTTCCAGCTCGCACAATGGCTCAGACAGTTCACCCGCTTTCACTTCTCCGAGATCCAGCGCCAGTTCGATACGGCTTTTGCCGTGCGTCACCACCCATTTTTCGCGGGCAAAATCAGTGCTGAAAAGTGGGTTTAGCTGGGATTGCAAATCGTCCGGAGAAAGGCCCTCAGGCCAGACTTCTTTTGGCAGCAGCGACAGGTCAAGCTCAGCCTTGCTAAGCTCAACATTATATTCCGGGCGCTGGTGCAGCCCGCCAGTGACACGGCCTGCGATTTTCATCGTCATTTCATAGCGGCCATTATCGCCACGGATGCGTAAACCCATATCATGACGGCGCAACTGGTTGTCGGCGGTTTCATAATAGATGTTGAGCAACTGGCGGGGTTCACTATGCTGGCTTTCCAGCGAATTTAATGTGTTACGAAGAGAGTCCAGTACAGCTGGATTAACAATAAATTTGAGTTCGATTTCCTGAGTCATCGTCATTTTACTTTTGGTTGTGTCACATCGGGCTAATGCCTGACGAACTTAATCGTTTGATGGGTGTCAGTAGATAATATTTTTCGCCAAATTACCATGAGTGGCGCGCATTTTGACGAGCCATAAGCTGTGAGCAATTGGTCAAATTCACACCAGGATGATTCTCATTCAGGTTTACGGATTGCACCGTCAGACTGATGCCACTACTATCGTTCCACTATTTATGACAATAACGACGAAATCATGCACAAATTCCGCCTAATTTGCCTTACTTTGCTCTCCCTTAGCGTTTCCGTAGTGGCTCATGCCGATGAAAAACGTTATGTATCTGACGAATTGAACACCTGGGTGCGTAGTGGTCCTGGGGATAATTACCGCTTGCTTGGCACCGTAAATGCGGGCGAAGAAGTGACATTGCTGCAAAGCAATGAAGAAACTAAATATGGCCAGGTGCGCGACAGTAATGGCCGTACCTCCTGGATCCCACTGGCGCAACTGAGCACCAATCCAAGCCTGCGTACGCGTGTGCCGGACCTTGAAAACCAGGTTAAGACGCTGACTGACAAGCTCACAAATATCGATACCACCTGGAATCAGCGCACGGCTGAAATGCAGCAGAAAGTTGCACAGAGTGACAGCGTAATCACTGGTCTTAAAGAAGAAAATCAACAACTTAAGAACCAATTGATCGTCGCAAAGAAGAAAGTCGATGCCGCGAATGTTCAGTTGGATGACAAGCAACGTGCCATCATTATGCAGTGGTTTATGTATGGCGGCGGCGTCGCTGGTTTCGGTCTGCTGCTCGGCCTGTTGCTGCCTCACATGATCCCAAGCCGCAAGAAGAAAGATCGCTGGATGAACTAATCTGCAACCCTGTATCCTACACTTACGTATTATAGTAATTGGATGCAGGGGCATTAAAGCGTGAAGATTTATCTGGTCGGTGGTGCAGTACGTGATGGGTTGTTGAGATTACCGGTCAAAGATAAAGATTGGGTGGTTGTTGGTGCAACACCACAAGAGATGCTTGATGCTGGGTACCAGCAGGTAGGGAAAGATTTCCCGGTGTTCCTGCACCCTAAATCACGTGAAGAATATGCACTCGCGCGTACTGAACGTAAATCAGGCCAGGGATATACAGGTTTTACCTGTTATGCCGCGCCTGATGTCACGCTTGAGCAGGACTTGCTGCGCCGCGATTTGACCATCAATGCGATTGCCCAGGACGAACACGGCGAATTTATCGACCCTTACAACGGGCGTGCCGATATCGAAAAACGTCTGCTGCGCCATGTTTCTCCCGCTTTTAATGAAGACCCGCTGCGCGTTTTACGCGTGGCGCGTTTTGCTGCACGTTACGCCCATCTTAGTTTCCAGATTGCCCCAGAAACCCTGACGCTAATGTCCTCCATGGCCTCTAACGGCGAACTTGAGCACCTCACGCCGGAGCGCGTGTGGAAAGAGACGGAAAACGCCCTCACTAGCCGTAACCCACAGGTTTATTTCGATGTGCTGCGCAAATGCGGGGCATTGAAAGTGTTGTTCCCGGAAATCGACGCGCTATTTGGTGTGCCTGCGCCAGAAAAGTGGCACCCGGAAATCGACACCGGTATTCACGTTCTGATGACGCTGGCGATTGCCGCCCAGCTCAGCCCGGACGTTGACGTACGCTTTGCCACGCTGTGCCACGATCTCGGTAAAGGGCTCACGCCAAAAGAGTTCTGGCCGCGTCACCATGGGCATGGCCCGGCAGGGGTAAAACTTGTCGAACGGTTATGCCAGCGCATGCGTGTGCCGAATGAAATTCGTGACCTCGCCAAACTGGTTGCCGAATATCACGATCTGATTCATACGATTTCTATCCTGCAACCCAAAACCATCATCAAATTATTCGATGCCATCGACGCATGGCGCAAACCACAGCGCGTCGAACAGGTGGCGTTAACCAGTGAAGCCGATGCTCGTGGGCGCGCCGGTTTTGAAGCCAGTGATTATCCACAAGGCAGGTTGCTGCGAGCGGCATGGAATGCGGCGCAAAGCGTCACCAACAAAGAAGTGATTGATGATGGTTTCAGCGGACCCGCGATTCGCGATGAATTAACTCGCCGCCGTATTGCCGCCGTGGAAGCATGGAAAAAAGAAGCGGGGTTGGTTACGCCTTTACCATCCACTCGCTGATGGATATCTGCCACAAACGAAGACGCCAAACAAAAAGCCACTCAATATGAGTGGCTTTCTATTACTGAGTGGAGAACTTTAGAAGAAGACGAAATAAACCACTGCTGCGACCGCAAAGCGATAAATTGCGAACGGGATAAAGGAGATGCGTTTAATAACTTGCAGGAAGGTTTTAATCGCAATCAGCGCAACGATGAATGCGGTAATAAAACCAACGGCAAACATTGGCAAATCAGCCAATGTTAGGAAACCGATGCTCTTATACACATCCAGCACCGTGGCACCCATCATCATCGGCACCGCTAGCAAGAACGAGAACTCAGATGCTGCATAACGGCTAACGCCCATTAACATCCCACCTGAAATTGTCGCACCAGAGCGAGAAAAACCAGGCCATAACGCTAAGCACTGGAAGCAACCAATTGCAAAAGCCTGACGATAGGTGATGTCATCGACCCCATCAGCACGCGGGACTTTTGGTTTTAACAGTTCTGCTGCAATCAGCAATACGCCGCCGACGACTAATGCGTACATGACGTTTATAGGGTTAAAGAGTGATTTAATGGCATCGTGGAATACCAGTCCCAGAACCACAGCAGGCACCATACCCAGCAAGATATGGATCAGCGACAAACGCCCTGTTCCAGTACCTTCATGCGGTTGGCGACCAAAATGAATGCCAATCAAGCCAAACAGGCGGCGCCAGAACATCACCACAACAGCTAAGATCGAACCAAGCTGGATTACCACTTCAAATGTTTTCGCGGTATCACCTTCAAATCCCAGAAGATGACCAACAATAATCATATGGCCGGTGGACGAGACGGGTAAAAACTCCGTTAACCCCTCGACAACACCAAGAATCGCGGCAATAACCAACGAGTGCAGATCGCTCATTAAAAAAATCCTCTAACCCCAAAAACAAACGTTAAAAAAGCGGCATCTGCCGCGAAAGATCACAGTTCAGACCAGGTTACCTACTTTTGGTTTAACTATGATGAACTTATTTACTGAGTTTAAGATTAACGCCACGCTCAATCACCACGCCAACATTCGCGGCCTGTGCCACAGCGCCTGGCTTGCTGACTTTTAACCTGATCCAAGGTGAGTTAAAGCGAGTCAGCAGCAATTGCGCTACCTCTTCAGCAACACGTTCTACCAATGCAAAACGGCCGCCAGATACATGGTTGATTACCGCTTCGCTGACATCTGCATAGCTTAAACAATGAGTTACATCATCACTGCTGGCGGCCAGGCTATTATCCCATGCCATCTCGATATCAAATACCAGCTTCTGGGAGATGGTTTGTTCCCAGTCATAAACACCAATAGTGGTGATTACAGTAAGTTGCTCTATAAATACAATATCCATCACGCCCTGCCCGGTTTTTAGTCACGCCAGATACCACTTCCGGCGAAATATGCGTATTATCCACAGATGCAGAGAATACAACGACACTTTCAAAATGGAACAGCGTTATGAGTGCAATCGCGCCTGGCATGATCCTGCTTGCGTATCTTTGCGGCTCAATTTCTAGCGCCATCCTGGTCTGCCGAATCGCCGGTCTCCCTAACCCACGAGAGAATGGTTCCGGCAACCCAGGTGCGACCAATGTTATGCGAATTGGCGGTAAAGGTGCAGCCGTAGCGGTACTCATTTTTGATGTTCTCAAAGGAATGTTACCCGTCTGGGCGGCTTACGCGCTGGGTGTGACACCTTTCTGGCTTGGGCTTATCGCCATCGCTGCCTGTCTTGGCCATATCTGGCCCGTTTTCTTTAATTTCCACGGTGGCAAAGGGGTTGCAACCGCCTTTGGCGCTATTGCACCTATCGGCTGGGACTTAACCGGCGTGATGGCTGGAACCTGGCTGTTGAGTGTATTACTCAGCGGTTATTCCTCACTAGGTGCCATAATTAGCGCACTGATTGCCCCTTTCTATGTCTGGTGGTTCAAACCGCAGTTCACCTTCCCGGTCGCTATGCTCTCTTGCCTGATTTTAATGCGCCACCACGACAATATTCAGCGTTTATGGCGCGGGCAAGAAACCAAAATCTGGAAGAAACTGCGCCAAAATAAAGACAAAAAAAAGGAGTGATTGCTCACTCCTTCTCGACTAATTCTGCAAAGTTTTTACGCCGCAGGTAACTCAGCCAATGGCCAACGTGGGCGGACTGTTACGCTTAATTCGCCCACCGTTCCTGCTTTCAAACGAATCATACCTGCATAGGCAATCATCGCACCGTTATCGGTACAAAACTCAGGACGAGCGTAGAAGACTTCGCCACGGCGCTTAGCCATCATTTCTGCCATACGCGCACGCAGTGTACGGTTGGCGCTCACACCACCAGCCATCACCAGACGTTTAAAACCAGTTTGATCCAATGCACGTTTGCATTTGATTGCCAGGGTATCGACAACCGCATCTTCAAAGGCACGAGCGATATCGGCACGCGTTTGCGGGTCTGCTTCGTTGCCACGAATCGTGTTCGCAGCAAATGTTTTCAGACCAGAGAAACTGAAATCAAGACCAGGGCGATCGGTCATCGGACGTGGGAAAGTAAACCGCCCTTCAGTGCCCTCAGAAGCCATTTTTGACAACATTGGGCCACCAGGATAATCCAGACCCAATAGTTTGGCCGTCTTATCAAAGGCTTCACCTGCAGCGTCGTCAATTGACTCACCCAGAAGTTCGTATTGGCCAATACCCGTCACACTAATCAGTTGCGTATGGCCGCCGGAAACCAGCAGTGCCACAAACGGGAACTCTGGCGGATTATCTTCCAGCATCGGGGCTAATAAATGCCCTTCCATGTGATGCACAGGCACAGCGGGTACATCCCAGGCAAACGCCAGAGAACGGCCAATTGTTGCGCCTACAAGCAGTGCTCCTACAAGCCCTGGTCCGGCGGTATAGGCAACACCATCAATATCTTTTGCTGTTAATCCAGCCTCTTTAAGAGCGGTCTGAATCAATGGCACGGTTTTACGTACATGGTCACGGGAAGCAAGCTCCGGCACCACGCCGCCGTAGTCAGCATGCAATTTCACCTGACTATACAATTGATTGGCTAACAAACCTTTTTCATCGTCGTAAATGGCGATGCCGGTTTCATCACAGGATGTTTCTATACCCAGTACACGCATGGCGTTCTCTACCTCAAAGTCTTGCGGCGAAGTTTAAGCCCATGAGCGCTTATTGTAAAACTTTGCTCACATACTGGGCGTAGGTGGTGTATAATCCGCACCCCTGGAAGATTCCGGCCTTAAAAGCCAGGTTTCTGGTTGTCCGGTGCTTTACAAAGCAGCAGTAGTTGCAGTAAAATTCCGCACCATTTTGAAATAGCTGACGCCTCAGTCAGCGGCAAACCGAATTTATCAAAGGTGAGAGTTAATGCCGGTAATTAAAGTACGTGAAAACGAGCCATTCGACGTAGCACTGCGTCGCTTCAAGCGTTCTTGTGAGAAAGCAGGTGTTCTGGCGGAAGTTCGTCGTCGTGAGTTCTATGAAAAACCAACGACTGAACGTAAACGCGCTAAAGCTTCTGCTGTGAAACGTCACGCTAAGAAACTGGCTCGCGAAAACGCACGCCGCACTCGTCTGTACTAGTATCCTGGAGGTTTACACCTCCGGAACAGACTTGTAGTAGTTGTAAAGGCCGTGCTTCCGAAAGGAATGCGCGGCTTATTTTCGTTCATGAACTGACATACTTCCTGCTCTTTCGCACTGCTGCAATATCGCATGTCTGAAGGAAAGCGAGTACCAAACGGGGCCTATGGCTGGACGAATTCCACGTGTTTTCATCAATGACTTGCTGGCTCGCACCGACATCATCGATCTGATCGATGCGCGTGTTAAGCTCAAAAAGCAGGGCAAGAACTATCATGCGTGCTGTCCGTTCCATAACGAAAAAACCCCCTCTTTCACCGTAAACGGTGAAAAACAGTTTTACCATTGCTTCGGCTGTGGGGCACACGGCAACGCCATCGATTTTTTAATGAACTATGACAAGCTTGAGTTTGTCGAAAGCGTTGAAGAATTATCAGCGATGCACAATCTTGAAGTGCCTTACGAAGTCGGTAGCGGACCAAGCCAGATTGAGCGTCATCAACGGCAAAGTCTTTATCAATTGATGGATGGCTTGAACGCCTTCTATCAGCAATCCCTGGCTCAACAATCGGCTGAATCTGCGCGCCAGTATCTGGAACGGCGTGGTTTAAGTAACGAAGTTATTCAACATTTCGCCATTGGCTATGCTCCTCCCGGCTGGGATAACGTATTAAAGCGTTTTGGTGGCAATAGTGAAAACCGTCAAGCTCTGACGGATGCAGGCATGTTGGTAACTAACGATCAGGGACGCAGTTACGACCGTTTCCGCGAAAGGGTGATGTTTCCCATCCGCGACAAACGGGGCCGGGTAATTGGTTTTGGTGGACGAGTGCTTGGCGATGGCCAGCCTAAATACCTTAACTCCCCGGAAACCGATATTTTCCATAAAGGCCGCCAGCTCTATGGCCTGTATGAAGCACAGCAAAGCCAGCCTGAACCAGCACGTTTATTGGTTGTGGAAGGCTACATGGATGTGGTGGCATTGGCGCAATACGGCATATCGTACGCCGTTGCTTCATTGGGCACCTCAACCACCGCTGACCATATCCAGTTGTTGTTCCGGGTGACGGATACCGTTGTTTGTTGTTATGACGGGGATCGCGCAGGGCGTGACGCTGCATGGCGTGCTCTGGAAACTGCGCTACCTTATATGACGGATGGACGTCAGTTGCGCTTTATGTTCCTACCTGACGGTGAAGATCCCGACACGCTGGTGCGTAAAGAAGGAAAAGAAGCATTTGAAGCGCGCATGGAACATGCTCAACCGCTTTCGACGTTTCTTTTTAACAGCCTGATGCCTCAGGTTGATTTGAGTTCACCTGATGGCCGTGCGCGACTGAGTACTCTTGCTTTACCCCTGATTAGTCAGGTACCTGGTGAAACACTACGCATTTATTTGCGTCAGGAACTGGGAAACAAACTGGGCATTCTGGACGATAACCAGCTTGAAAAGCTGATGCCAAAGCTTGCGGAAAGCAGCACCCCGCGCCCGGCTCCACAGCTAAAACGCACAACCATGCGTATACTGATAGGACTGTTGGTGCAGAATCCGGAGTTGGCACCGAGTGTGCCACCGCTTAGCGGTCTGGAGCAGGCGAAGTTGCCAGGATTAAAACTCTTTATTGACCTGGTGAACACCTGTCTGGCACAACCTGGTTTAACCACCGGGCAGCTTTTAGAGCTATATCGCGGCACAAATGAAGCAGCCACCCTTGAAAAACTCTCTTCATGGGACGATATAGCAGATAAGGACATTGCAGAAAAAACGTTCAACGATGCACTCGAACATATGTTTGATTCCGTGCTGGAGTTGAGGTTTGAAGAATTGATGGCACGTTCCAGAACCACTGGGCTAACGCCTGCGGAGCGTGAGGAAGTCCGCGTGATAACAGAATCACGCGCGAAAAAGTAAAGGCGTTATCGGTGAAACCAGTTTTCGTGCGGACAGCGCACAGCCACCGGAGCATACTCAAGTATGTGAGGATGGCGAGCACTGCCCAAGCGGAAAATGGTGAACAAGATAGCCTGCAAGATTCTATCGGCTTAACTGCCGAACATTCGTCGGGTAAACCCGAACGCCGCGAGGATGGGCAGCGGCAATAAAATAAGTCAGCCCTCGTTACGTTATTGTTGGCGGTTTCGCCGACCGACACCAACCCTAATACTGAAGTGTGGATACCGTCTTATGGAGCAAAACCCGCAGTCACAGCTTAAACTTCTTGTTACCAAGGGCAAGGAGCAAGGCTATCTGACCTATGCCGAGGTCAATGACCATCTGCCGGAAGATATCGTCGACTCTGATCAGATCGAAGACATCATCCAAATGATCAATGACATGGGCATTCAGGTGATGGAAGAAGCACCTGACGCCGATGACCTGTTGCTTGCTGAAAACTCAAACAACACAGACGAAGATGCGGAAGAAGCTGCCGCTCAAGTACTGTCCAGCGTAGAATCCGAAATCGGGCGTACTACTGACCCGGTTCGCATGTACATGCGTGAAATGGGTACCGTTGAGCTGTTAACCCGTGAGGGTGAAATCGATATCGCTAAGCGTATCGAAGACGGTATCAACCAGGTGCAGTGCTCCGTTGCCGAATATCCGGAAGCGATCACTTATCTGCTTGAGCAATACGACCGCGTTGAAGCAGAAGAAGCTCGTCTGTCTGATTTGATCATCGGCTTTGTTGACCCGAATGCTGAAGAAGACCTTGCCCCTACCGCCACTCACATTGGTTCTGAGCTAACCAGCGAAGAAAACACTAATAGTGACGATGAGGAGGAAGACGAAGAAGAAGCTGACGATGACAACAGCATCGACCCAGAACTTGCTCGTGAAAAATTCGGTGAGCTGCGTACACAGTACGAAAAAGCTCGCGACACGATCAAAGCGAAAGGCCGTGCACACGCCGATTCTGCAGCTGAAATCCAACAACTGTCTGAAGTCTTCAAACAGTTCCGCCTGGTACCGAAGCAATTCGACTACCTGGTAAACAGCATGCGCGTCATGATGGACCGCGTTCGTACTCAAGAACGTCTGATCATGAGATTGTGTGTTGAACAGTGCAAAATGCCGAAGAAAAACTTCATCACACTGTTCACTGGCAACGAAACCAGCGAAACCTGGTTCAACGCAGCCATCGCAATGAACAAGCCATGGTCTGAGAAACTGCATGACGTTTCTGATGACGTGCATCGTAGCTTGCAGAAACTGCAACAAATTGAAGAAGAAACCGGCCTGACCATCGAGCAGGTTAAAGATATCAACCGTCGTATGTCCATCGGTGAAGCGAAAGCTCGTCGTGCGAAGAAAGAGATGGTTGAAGCAAACTTACGTCTGGTTATTTCTATCGCTAAGAAATACACCAACCGTGGTCTGCAATTCCTCGACTTGATTCAGGAAGGCAACATCGGCCTGATGAAAGCGGTTGATAAGTTTGAATATCGTCGTGGTTATAAGTTCTCTACTTATGCAACATGGTGGATTCGTCAGGCTATCACGCGTTCTATCGCTGACCAGGCGCGTACCATCCGTATTCCTGTGCATATGATTGAGACAATCAACAAACTCAACCGTATTTCGCGCCAGATGCTGCAAGAGATGGGCCGTGAACCGACGCCGGAAGAATTAGCTGAACGTATGCTGATGCCGGAAGACAAAATCCGTAAAGTGCTGAAAATCGCTAAAGAGCCTATCTCCATGGAAACGCCAATTGGCGACGATGAAGATTCGCATCTGGGTGATTTCATCGAGGATACCACCCTCGAGCTGCCACTGGACTCTGCAACGTCTGAGAGCCTGCGTAACGCAACTCACGACGTTCTGGCAGGCCTGACAGCGCGTGAAGCTAAAGTTCTGCGTATGCGTTTCGGTATCGATATGAATACCGACCACACGCTGGAAGAAGTGGGTAAACAGTTCGACGTTACCCGCGAACGTATCCGTCAGATTGAAGCGAAGGCACTGCGCAAACTGCGCCACCCAAGCCGTTCTGAAGTACTGCGTAGCTTCCTGGACGATTAATCTTATCGCCCTTCTAAAGAGCCCTCTTCGTGAGGGCTTTTTTATGCCTGTGATTCTGCTATCTACCTTCCTTTGGCCGTCAACGAAAGCTCCAGCTCCCGATAAGACTCCACAAGACCATCAAGCGTGGCCCGGTTCAATCCGCTGGGATTAGGCAAAATCCATACTTCAGTATCACCGATAGTAATATCCTGCCGTCCCCATTTTGCACCACGCTGACTGAAAGCCTGCTCGAATGCCTGTTTCCCTAACACAGCCAGCGCCATGGGCTGATAATCCTGCATTTTTGCCACCAACTTACGCGTCCCTGAGCGGAGTTCTTGCAACTTAACTTCGCTTGCCTGAACCGTGGGCCGTTCGACCAACATCGTGATGCCACAGCGCGTATCAAGCAGATGTTGCTCTTCTTCAGGTTTGAGTTGTCGTTCGGTAAAACCCGCAAGATGAATCACTTTCCAGAAACGGTTCCCAGGATGTGCAAAATGATATCCGGTATGCGCTGATGACTTACCCGGATTTATGCCGCAGAACACAACCCGCAGTTCCGGTTGCAGGATATCGCTAATCATGACATTCCCCGAAGTGATAGATGAAGAAGCAAGCATAAGAGATTGATTCAGCATTGTTTACAAAACCAGCAGATGTCACACAATGACTGGATTGAAGTTGAGAGTTACATTATAATCCTGCGCCACGGCCCCTTAGCTCAGTGGTTAGAGCAGGCGACTCATAATCGCTTGGTCGCTGGTTCAAGTCCAGCAGGGGCCACCAAATTTTAGCTTTAAAATCCTATGATTAAGCCACTCGAAAGAGTGGCTTTTTTGTTGTCTAAACTTTGAGTGGCGATGGTGTGGCAACAGTGCCGCGTCGGCGATACCAGCGAGACACCATGTAATTCAGGCCACTGCACAGCAGGTAATACACCAACCCCGTAAAGATAAAGATGGCCGCGGGATAGACCTGTACCCGGCTGTTGACCTGTCCCGCCACGGTGGTTAGCTCTGGCACATTGACGATGAACGCCAGAGAAGTGTCTTTAAGCAGCGCGATAAACAGCCCCACGTAGGAAGGAAAGACGTTGCGCATCGCCTGTGGCAGTAATACCAGGCGCAGTATTTGCCATACATTCAATCCACCAGCCACCGCTGCTTCACGTTGCCCGGACGGGAGAGCCTGTAAACCCGCGAGCGTGGTGTGCATCACTGCAGCAGAGGTAAACCACGCCAGCGCCAGAGTGACGGTCAGCGCACCGGGTAAATCGCTACCGGTGATAATCGGCAGCAAGAAGTAGAGCCAGAAAATTACAAAAATAAGCGGGATACCGCGGATGAATTCAGCCCAAATAAACAGTAACCGCCGCACAATGCCATCAAACCGCCAGGCGAGTCCTGCCAGCAATACCCCCCCTACCAGCGCCAACACTGCCGCTCCGGCCGCCATTAGCAGCGTAAGCAATACGCCGCCCGGTTCACCCTGCGCCATTCTTCCCCACAGTAGATAATCCAGGTTGTCGGTAATCACCGTCAGATTAGCGATCATGCTGTGCCTCCGTATCCCGCACTTTAGTAACATGGCGCTTATGTTCAGACGGGTGCGGGCCAAGCCAGGCGAACAATCCACCCATCACCAATCCTAAAGCCAGATACAGCACTGTTCCCACAGCAAAAGCCTCCAGCGCATGTGCGTTGTAGCTTTCGATTTGTCTGACCTGATAAGTCAGTTCCGCAAAGCCGATACCAGTGGCCAGCGACGAGAGCTTCATCAAGTTAAGATACTGCCCCACTATCGGCTGCCAGGCATTCCTCATCCCTTGTGGAAGTAGGATCCAACGGAAGATCGACCAGAATGAGAAGCCTTGCGAAAGCGCAGCTTCCACCTGTCCCTGAGGTACGGCCTGCAACCCGCTGCGCAGCTCTTCGAGCAGAAATGCAGAAGTAAACAGCCCAAGCCCCCAGGCAGCGCAGAGAAACTCCGGAGTGAACCACCACACATTTCCGGGCAGTATCGACCAACTGTGCTCATCGTTAATAAAGCTACGCAACGCCTGCGGAAGGAAATTCCACGCGGCGAAATACCAGAACAGCAGTTGCACCAGCAGCGGCGTGTTGCGAAACAGAGATACCCATACCGCAACCACCGCGCGACCGATACGCCCGCAGGCAAGTCTCAGCCCGAGTAATAACAGCGTTGAAGCCGTTGCCAACAGTACTCCCGCCAGGGTGACCCAGACCGTGGTTAAAAAGCCGGAAATAATCCATTGCAACGGCTGTCCTGTCAGGACTCCAGCCCAGTCTATGTGCCAGTTCATGGTTCATCCTTAAACCCGGCATGCAAAGGGTCGAGTACCTTTTGTAGAAAACGCCGGGTGCGTGGATGTTGCGGTGAGCTGAAGAACCGCGCCGGAGGAGCCTGCTCAAGAATTTCGCCGCCATCGATAAACACCACCCGATCGGCAATTTCCCGGGCGAACTGCATTTCATGGGTGACGACAATCATCGTAATGCCACTGTGGGCCAGGGATTTCATCACCATCAGCACTTCACCGATCATTTCCGGATCCAGTGCCGAAGTGGGTTCATCGAACAAGATTATCTGCGGCGAGGATGCTAAAGCCCGGGCGATGGCCACACGCTGCTGCTGCCCGCCGGAAAGCTGCGCAGGATATTGATGTGCTTTCTCGGCAAGCCCGACCCGAGACAACAACGTTACTGCCTGCTGTTTAGCCTCATCAGGTTCCCAGCCATGAACATGCGTCAGAGAAAGTGTGATGTTCTGCTCGGCGGTGAGATGAGCATATAAATTGAACTGCTGGAACACAAATCCGATGCGGCTACGCAAGGCACGCAGAGCTTTGCCTTGCAAATCCCGTGTCGGTTTGCCATCAATAAAAATGTCCCCCGCACTTAACGGTTCGAGCTGGTTTATCAGTCGGATTAACGTCGATTTACCGGAGCCCGAAGGCCCGCAAATCGCCACCACTTCACCGGCGTTGATTTTCAGGTCGATGGACTTGAGGACCTGGTTTTCGTCGTAACTTTTGCCAGCCTGACGAAACTCAACGCTGGCATCCTGTAAATGTGCAAAATCCGCGGCCTGCACCGCGGATCGTTTGGATAAGGCACTCACCATGTTACTGAGCTTCTATTTTAAAGCCGCGTGGCTGGGGAGTTTTACTGCCAGGACCAAACCAGCTGTCGTAAATCTTCGCCGCTTCACCGTTTTGCTCAAGCTTCACTAACTCGCCGTTAACTGCTGTAAGCAGTGCCGTTTCGCCCTTCTTCACCCCGACGCCAATCTCTTCTTTGCTGAGTAGGTCAGGGAGAATTTTGAACTTCGCTTTATCCGGTGCTTCAGCCAACAGACCGGCCAGAATGGTGCTGTCCTGGGTAATCGCCTGCACGTTGCCGTTACGCAGCGCCGTCAGCGCCAGCGGGATATCGTCATAGGAAAGCACGCGAGCGGATGGGAAACGCTGATGCAGCGCCTGCTCACCGGTCGTGCCTTTTACTGCACCAATACGGTCGTGCCCGTAGTCATCAAGTTTGTCCGCTGACGCTGCCGGTACCAGGAATTGCTGGCCCGTCACGAAATAAGGCGTGGAGAAGTCGACAACCTGCGCGCGCTCCGGCGTGATGGTGATATCAGCGACGATCAGATCCACTTTACCAGATTGCAGCAAAGGAATGCGGTTGGCTGGATTAGTTGCCACCAGCTCCAGTTTTACGCCAAGAGACTTTGCGAGGGCCTTCGCAAAATCAACATCATAGCCAACGATATCGTGAGTTTTAGCATCGATGGAGCCAAATGGCGGGTTAGCGTCAAAAGTGGCGACGCGCACGACGCCTGCTTTTTGAATATCGGCCAGTTGGTCAGCCTGAGCCACTGTGGCGGTAAGGCCGGACAGTGCCAGTAAAACGAGTGATGCGATCTTATTTTTATGAGAGGTCATTGCGTGTGCCATAGTTTTTCCTTGTTATCCCAGCTTTTAGCAAGCTAAGGCCTTACACTCCCATATCCCGAATCGCACCACCAATGCTTAAAAAACATTAACATATGAGGAAAATATATTAAGGTTGGAGGCGTTTCACATCGATAGACAGAGAAATCCGCCATCCTTAAGCTCGCAGATATAGCCGCTTTAATGGTTCAAATAAGGGTCCATCAATAATGAATGCTCAAATAACGAAAACCCCGACGTCCACGATATCTACCGGTACAACTTTTAGCCCGGCGAGTCTGCAGTTCCTGAACAAGCTCGCGCAAAACAATTCCCGAGACTGGTTTAAAGACCACCAGGATGAATACGAAAATACCGTGCGCACTCCTGCCCTGCGATTTATCGAGCAGATGCAGCCCGGCATTCTTGCCATTTCATCGAAGCTCACTGCCGTGCCAAAAAAAGTCGGCGGTAGTCTTATGCGCCCGCAGCGAGACAGTCGCTTCAGCAAAGATAAAACGCCCTACAAAACCAATGTCGGGATTCAGTTCCGTCATTTCCAGGGAAAAGACGTTCATGCACCAGGGCTCTATCTCCATATAGCCCCTGAAGGTTGCTTTATTGCCGCCGGAATTTGGCACCCCGAATCAAAAGCCCTGAGTGCTATTCGCCAATGTATTGATGAGAACCCCAACGCTTATCAAAAGGCGTTACAGGAGCTACAAAGCCAGGGATTTATCATGGATGGCGATAGCTTAAGTCGCCCGCCAAAGGGCTTTGATAAAACCCATCCTTTGCTTACTGAATTGAAGCGCAAAGATTTTATCGCGTTGAAAAACATCGATTTCGAAGAGCTGTGCAAACCGGATGCTATCAATTTCTGTGCCGAACAATTTCAGCATTGCTCTCAATTGATGGCTTATCTCTGTTTTGCCCTGGAACTTGATTTCTAAAACATCTCGGAAAAGTTGCCAAAACGTTAAATGCATCACATTTACGGTGCTACACTACGCGGCTTTATTGGAAGCAGCGGCGGGTAGATTAATGAGTGAGCATATTGAAAGGATGAACGAGACAAAGGCCGTATCCAGGCCTAACTGGTCAGCAGTATTTGCTGTGGCGTTTTGCGTAGCCTGCCTGATTACCGTGGAGTTCTTACCAGTAAGCTTGCTGACACCAATGGCACAGGATCTGGGGATCTCGGAAGGTGTTGCCGGGCAGTCTGTCACCGTGACCGCTTTTGTGGCAATGTTCGCAAGTCTGTTTGTGACCAGCATTATTCGCTCAACCGACAGACGCTATGTAGTCATCCTTTTCTCTGTGCTGCTCACCCTCTCATGCCTGCTGGTTTCCTTTGCTGAAAACTTCTCCATGTTGCTGATTGGGCGCGCCTGTTTAGGGATAGCCCTCGGCGGCTTCTGGGCAATGTCGGCCTCTTTAACCATGCGGTTAGTTCCAGCTCGTACAGTGCCAAAAGCGCTCTCAGTTATCTTCGGGGCTGTCTCTATCGCACTGGTTATCGCCGCCCCGCTCGGTAGCTTCTTAGGCGGCATTATTGGCTGGCGCAACGTCTTTAATGGCGCGGCATTAATGGGTGTGGCCTGTATCATATGGGTGTGGAAAGCACTGCCGCCGCTGCCAGGTGAATCAACGCAGCATAAGCAAAACATGTTGGGTCTGCTTAAACGCCCGGGCGTACTGGCCGGCATGACGGCAATATTTATGACCTTTGCCGGGCAGTTTGCCTTCTTCACTTACATTCGCCCGGTATATATGACGCTTGCAGGCTTTGATGTCGACGGCCTGACGCTGGTGCTGTTGAGTTTTGGCATTGCGAGTTTTGTCGGCACATCGCTTTCTGCGGTTTTCCTCAAGCGTTCACTCAAACTGTCGCTGACCTGTGCCCCGCTGATTCTGGCACTGAGTGCGCTGGTTCTGGTGTTGTGGGGGAGCGATAAAATCGTCGCATCAGCCATTGCCATTATTTGGGGCTTTGCCTTTGCGCTGATTCCAGTTGGCTGGTCGACGTGGATCACCCGTTCACTTGCGGATCAAGCAGAGAAAGCGGGATCTATTCAGGTTGCAGTGATCCAGTTAGCAAATACTTGTGGAGCGGCAATTGGCGGCCTGGCACTTGATAATCTCGGCATTATTTCGCCGCTGGTGTTGTCAGGGAGTTTGATGTTACTGACAGCGTTGTTAGTAGCGACAAAGGTACGAGCAAAATAACTGCGTCGGATGGCGCATTGCTATCCGACCAGCTCCCCCACCAAAATCCCATCACCCTCGCCAGAAAGGCTTATCCCCCAGAATCGTTGCGCGATGCATGATGCGACGAGCGGGGAGATAGTCAGCATTCGCATAATGCTGCGTGACACGGTTATCCCAGATAGCGATATCGTTTTCCTGCCAGCGCCAGCGAACCTGGAACTCCGGCTTCGTAATATGTGCAAACAGGAAGGCGAGCAGCGCATCGCTCTCTTTTTGCGAAAGGTCGACAATCCGCGTAGTGAAACCCTCGTTAACAAACAACGCCTGCTTACCGCTTACCGGATGGGTGCGGACTACCGGATGCAACAACGGTGGATTCTTAACGACCGCCTCACGCCAGCGCTGATGCTCTTCTTCACTACGGAGATGTTTATACTCCGGGAAAGATTTGCGGAAATCGTGTTCTGCTTTTAGCCCCGAAAGCAAGCGCTTGAACGGTTCTGAAAGTGCCTCGAACGCAGCAATGCCACTGGTCCACAATGTATCACCACCGAATTCTGGAAGCTGTTTTGCTGCCAGTATCGCACCGGCTGGCGGCGTTTCGATAAAGGTCACGTCGGTGTGCCAGTTATCGTTATCAGGCGGGTTATCGTTGTGCGTATCCAGCACGATAATCTCCTTCACACCTTCCGCATGTGGATAAACCGGGTGGATGTGCAGATCGCCAAACCGCTGTGCCAGCGCTCGTTGCTGTGCAGGTGTAATAAGTTGATCGCGCAGGAACAGTACTTGATGGCGGATCAGCGCGTGGTAGAGCTGCTCAAATTGGTTATCCGTTAAGCCCCGGCTCAGCGTTAAACCACTAACCTGCGCACCGATGTAAGGCCCCAGTGGCGTAATATTCACTTTCTCGCTCATTGCCCTTCTCCATGCCATGGGGTTAAACGGCGCTGCAATGCCCGTAACCCTAGTTCTAAACAGAATGCGATTACCGCAATCACACCAATACCCGCAAGCACTACATCAGTTGCCAAAAACTCACCCGCCGATTGCACCATAAAGCCGAGCCCACGGGTGGCGGCGATAAGCTCAGCGGCAACCAGTGTTGACCAGCCTACGCCAAGCCCAATGCGGAATCCGGTCAGGATTTCCGGCATTGCTCCGGGCAAAATCACATACCAGACTATCTGAGCGCGTGATGCTCCCAACGCTTCGGCAGCACGGATGCGAACCTGTTTTGCGCTGCGCACTCCCGCCATGGTCGACATAGCAACAGGGGCGAAAATCGCCAGATAAATCAGCAAGATCTTCGAGGTCTCACCGATACCAAACCAAATCACCATCAGTGGTAAATAAGCCAGCGGCGGCACCGGGCGATAAAGCTCGATCAGTGGGTCAAGAATGCCGCGTACCGTCGGGCTTAGCCCCATCGCAATGCCAACCGGAATACCAATCAATACTGCGGCCAACAGCGCGGTGAGTATCCGCAACAGGCTGGCAGCGAGGTGCTGCCAGAGCGTGGCATCCATAAAACCTTGTGGCCCAGCGATGCTAATCAGCTTTGTTAGCACCTGAAGTGGCGGTGGCAAAAATAGTGGACTTACCCACTGCTGCGCTGCCACCCACCACCACAGCAAAATGATGGTAGTGATCGTCGTGAGGCTTAACGTTATCTGGCGCGAGAACGGCCAGCGCAACGCCAGCCGTTTACGGCGAGCTTTATCCTGAATAACGATGCTCATAGGAAGCCCTCACGTTGCTCAAATACCCGGCTCAACACATATTCGCGTTTCGCGATAAATTCCGGATCGGATTTAATACTGCGGCATGGCTCACCTGCGGTGAAGCGGCGACCAAAGTCGAGCGGGATACGCTCCAGCACACGCCCTGGCCCCGGTGACAGCAATACCAGTTCAGTTGCCAGAAATACGGCTTCTTCAATGTCGTGCGTAATTAACAGCACCTGACGGCGGCTTTCATGCCACAGCTTGAGCAGCAAGGTCTGCATTTGCTCGCGAGTAAAGGCATCCAGCGCACCGAAAGGCTCATCGAGCAGTAAAAGTTGCGGGCGAGTCGCCAACGCACGTGCAATCCCTACCCTCTGACGCTGCCCGCCGGAGAGCTGCCAGATGGCGCGTTTCGCCTTATCTTCGAGCCCCACTTTACGCAACATATCGAGCGCGATTTCCTCACGTACAGGCTTTGGCTGCCCGGCAAGCTGCAAACCAAATGCGACGTTATCCAGCACCGAACGCCACGGCAGTAGCCCTTCATTCTGAAATACTACGCCGCGCTCAACGCCCGGCCCCGTGACCTGTTTGCCCGCTAGTGTAATGCTGCCGGAGTGATAAGGAACAAAGCCAGCTATCAGGTTCAGCAGCGTAGTTTTCCCGCAACCAGATGGGCCGAGAACCACCAGTAACTCGCCCTCATCCACGGTCAGATTAATATCGTTAAGAACCGTTTTACCGTCATAATCTGCGCTTAAATGCGAAACCTGTAACATGGCTAACTCCTTACTGCGCCAGCGTTTTCACGAAGCGGTCGGTGACAAACTGGCTGTAATCCGTTTCCACAGACGGGACTTTCCCCTGCGCTTTCAGGAACTGGGCAGTATCAACAATCGCTTTATTTACTGGGCCACTAAGCTGCTCAGTTTGTTGGTTAGCGGTGAGGTAGGTATTACCCTTCACCAGCACCGGAACATCGCTTTCAGGTACGCCACTCAAACGTGATAGTTTGCTCAGGTTATCCGGCTGTTTTAGCCAAACGTCCGGGTTGTCGATATAGCTTTTCTGGGCAGCGAGAGCGCTTTTAGCAAAGGCTTCCACCACTTCAGGATGCTGTTGCGCGAAATCTTTACGCACAACCCAGACATCCAGTGTTGGCGCACCCCATTTGCCCACTTGCGCGGAGTCGGTCAACACCGTGCCATCTTTCTCCAGCTCGTTAACCGCAGGCGCCCAAACATAAGCGCCGTCAATGTCGCCACGCTGCCAGGCGGCAATTATTGCCGGTGGCTGAAGGTTAAGGATTTCTACCTGGCCGGGCTTAATTCCCCAGTGCTTCAGGGCCGCCAGCAGGCTGTAATGCGTTGTAGAGATAAACGGTACGGCAATACGCTTGCCGATGAGATCTTTCGGACTTGAGATACCTTTCTTCACAACCAACGCTTCGGAGTTACCTAATTGCGAAGCGAGCAAGAAGACTTCGATAGGCACATTTTGACTTGCTGCCACAGCCAGCGGGCTGGAGCCGATATTGCCAATTTGTACATCGCCCGATGCAAGCGCTCGGACCACGCTCGCGCCGCTGTCGAATTTACGCCATTCAACTTTTGCTCCGCTGTCTTTGGCAAACGTGTTATCAGCCTGCGCGACCTTGGCTGGTTCAGCAGAAGTTTGGTACGCAACCGTCACGTCCACCGCGAATACTGGCGTTGCAATAAGGGCAAGCGTAGCCAGCCAGAGAGAATGTCGTTTTGCCATGAGGAGAGCTCCTGTATCGATGATGGGAGCAGTATTTCCAATGGCGGTGATTAGATAAAAGAATTAAAAATTATCGCTAATACTTTTATGTTTTTAGATGAAATGTAGGGAAGGATAGTTGGGAGATGGGAATAGGATGGCGCTTAGAAAAAAAATGGATCCAATCTGCTTGCTGGCAAATATACTGATATCTCCCCCGAAGCCAGGCCTTTTGCTTCATGTTTATGTTGCCGCTCACGGCTCGAATTGACTCACAAAATGGATAACCAGGGAGCTACGGAAAGGAAAAATGAAAATACTAAAAAGCGGTATCAGAGATGTGACAGCCAGTGACAAAGTAACGGTATGCGAACCGGTAAACCTTTACGAATGCACCCTGCACGATGATGTCTTCGTCGGCCCTTTCGTGGAGATTCAAAGACATTGTGTCATTGGTGCGGGAACCCGAATTCAGTCACATTCATTTCTCTGCGAGAAAGTTACCACCGGCAGTAACTGCTTTATTGGCCACAATGTGACGTTTGCCAACGATCTCTTCCGCTCCGGAAAACTCAATCCAGATCCCGAAAGTTGGATTAGTATTCACCTTGGCGACAACGTGATCGTGGGCAGTGGAAGCACGATCCTGACGGAATTTATCTGTAGCGGTGCAGTGATAGGAGCCGGGAGTGTGGTCACGAAGGATATTCTTAAGCCGGGAATTTATGCAGGCAACCCGGCCCGGTTATTGCGGGAGGTTTAGGGCCGGGATTTACCGTTTTATGACGGCGACACGCATTGGCTATAGGTCCAATGTGCTTCAACTCGTCAACCACGTATTGCCGCTTCGATAGCAGCCACATCTATTTTCTTCATCGACATCATCGCTCCAAACGCACGCCTGGCGGTGTCTCCCCCCGTCGCCAGAGCTTCAGTCAGTACGCGAGGAGTAATTTGCCAGCTAACACCCCATTTATCTTTGCACCAACCGCAGTCGCTTTCCTGGCCGCCATTACCAACAATTGCGTTCCAGTAGTGGTCCGTTTCCGCCTGGTCTTCGCTCGATATCTGAAAGGAAAAAGCTTCACTATGTTTGAAATGCGGCCCGCCGTTGAGGCCGATGCATGAAACACCCGCGACGACAAATTCGACAACTATTGTGTCGCCTGCCTTGCCAGCTGGATAGTCTCCAGGGGCAGGAATAACGGCACCAACGCTGCTGTCTGGAAAGGTCGCAGCATAAAAATGAGCAGCGTCTTCCGCATCATGATCAAACCAAATACAGATAGTATTTTTAGCCATAAGTTAGCCTGCTTGTTGTGTTTCTCAGTTTCGATAACCGTACCGCGGTGCCTTGCTAGCATTGCGTCTTTTATGTTTTACCAACCATAAGTATGTACTGGATCTGATTCATGTGAGTGTCAGAGGCGTGATCTGTGGTCTGTATCGCTTAATGGATGGGAGGTTTAGCTACGGGAATAGTAAATCAGCGGGATGAGGGAATTTAAAATAGTGGATTAAACTGTATAACGATGCGTTCTTCAGAGGATTATAGCGAGAAAATGAGGGTGGTTTTCGTAAATCGCAGACAGCAAAAAGCCCTGTACGTCAGTACAGGGCTTGTATTCGTATCATCCTGATACTCACCCCTGCGGGGCCGTCGCAAGCGACGTGCAACATTGCTCCCGACAATGTTGTCCACTTAGCAAGCACAAAAAAGCCCCATGCTTTCGCATGAGGCTTGTTTGTTTATTTGGAGCCTGGCAGTTCCCTACTCTCGCATGGGGAGACCCCACACTACCATCGGCGCTACGGCGTTTCACTTCTGAGTTCGGCATGGGGTCAGGTGGGACCACCGCGCTGTTGCCGCCAGGCATATTCTGTTTCATCAACCGTCATGCTTTCACATAACCATCGACTTAAAATCTCGGTTCAAGCTGAAAATCAAATATCTTAGTCTCTCAACCAAAACACCTTCGGTGTTGTAAGGTTAAGCCTCACGGATCATTAGTACTGGTTAGCTCAACGTATCGCTACGCTTACACACCCAGCCTATCAACGTCGTAGTCTTCAA